>JBGPVY010000141.1:0-7355 GCA_041491905.1 Nitrospiraceae bacterium
ATCAAATCCATTTCGGCCGGAGTTTCCAGTCCGTCGGCATGGCGCACCATGATCTCCTGAGTGGACACTTTCCGCTGCCCAGAAATGCTGTCGCTCAGCCATCCGCGCAACGCGTCGTGATAGCCGGAAAGGACGACTTCGAGCAGGCTGCGGCCTACTACGTTCGCCTCTGCATACCCCAGAGCTTGCTCCTCGCGTTTGTTGACGGCTACGATCATACCACTCGGATTCACCATAAAGACCGAGTCCGCCACCAAGTCGAACAACGACTTGTACCGCGCCTGCGAGGCCACGAGCTGTTGGGTCCGCTCCGACACGGCCTGTTCAAGCTTTGTGGTGTATTCTTGCAGTTGTTGCTCAAGCCGGTGCCGTTCGGTCACGTCGCGCACAAACGCGCGCGAGTGAACCAGCCCACCCCGCTCTTGATCGATCAGCGCCGTGGCGTGAATCTCCACGTCGATCGGGTGACCGTCCTTGGCTAGAAACACCGTCTCCATCGAACTTCGCCCTTGCGCCACCAATCGTTCCAAATATTGCAATACGAGTGGCTCCTGGCCACGCGGCACGAGGTCCCAGAGCCGCATCGACAGCATCTCATCGAGGGTGTATTTCAGCTTCTCGATCCCCGTCTTGTTCACATGGACGAATCGGCCGCTCCGGTTCAATTGATAGATCATCTCAGGAGAATGTTCGATCAAATCGCGGTACTTTTCTTCCAGGCGGTGCACATCCACCACGCGTTGTTCGATCTGCGCAAACGATCGTTCTAGATTCTCCGCCATCTGGTTGAACGCATCGGCAAGCCCTTCAATTTCATCGCCGGTCTTCAGCTCAAGTCGCCGATCCAATCGTCCGCTTCCGATTTCACGCACGCCGTCGTGTAACAACTGAATGGGACGGGCGATCCGACGTGCGACGACCACCCCGGTCCCCCACAGCACGGCAAGCACGAGCAACCCATAGAGCAGCACTTTCGCCACAAGCTCGGCGAGCGGCGCGTAGGTCTCCTGGGGATCCTGCCGTACCACGGTGATCCACTGTTTTCCTCCGAGGCTCCCTGGGGCCAAACTCTCGCCGAATCGGACCGGGGCGAATCCGATCAACGCGTTCCGGCTCCCATGCGAATCGTCTGCGGCAACGGTCCAACCAGCTTTCAGCCCACCGAGGGCACTGATAAACTCGGGCGTTACCGTATGCTCTTCCGGCGCCAGGACCGGACAGATGATAGGAACACCATCGGAACTGAACAGCATCGCGTGACCGGTGGCTCCGATGGTGACCTCGGCAATGGCATGGAAGATCGTGTCTCGACGTAACAGAATTGTGACCGCTCCAATTACCGTCCCATTTGTATCGTCCAGGATGGGCGCCGCCACCACGACCACGTGAGTCCCGAAACCGGGATCAAAGGCGATTTCGCTCGCATAGCCCCTGAGACTTCCCCCTTTTACCACCGCTTGCCACCACGGTGTCTTCCCGTAAAAATACTCCACTTGTGGAATGGAACTGACCACCAGCGCCCCCTGCTGGTCGGTCACCAGGATCCCGACATAGTCCGACTTGCGGATATCGTGCCACCGGATGAGGTAGTTGGTGACGATGCGATTGATGAAGAGGGGAAACTCGCTTTGCTTATCCCGCTGACGCCACCGCTGCTGCCAATCCTTGATCATGCCCTGGATGCTTTGCGCATCCTTTCCCTCATACGTGCGGTTGGCTTCAGTGACGGCGGTGCGGAGAAAGGGGGTCGTGGCGAGTTGCTGGGCCTCGTTCATCCCACGACTGACCTGCATTTCGATGCGTCGAGCGGCTTCCACGGCAGCTTCCTTGAAGTTGGCACCGGTCATTTCGCGAAGCGCGCGCCGCTCCTCGATGTAGGTGAGCGCAAGCAGAAGGATCAGGGGCAGAAGTCCGACCAGTACGATCGCCGTGATAATCTTGCGCTGGAGACTGTGAGACCGACTCCAGAGTGTCATGGGTGTGGCCCGAGCAGGATGCGACAATCCCTGATGCGTGAAGCGTATTTTTTTCTATACGCGGGACTCGCGAGACTTGCGAGAAAAGCGGGACGGGTCGCAAGTTTCATCTTCGCGAGTCGCGCCTTTCGCGCACGTCTTGCTTGTCTCGCTCACCATTCACGAACGACGAGCGGCTATTTCACCATACGGCTAACTCCGCTTCAACAGCCGCCCGGAGGCTCCCGGCCAGAGCAACAGCAACGGACTCGCCACGAAGATAGACGAATAGGTCCCGAAGATCACGCCCCACAACAGGGCGAGAGAGAAGTCGTGCAAGACCTCTCCACCGGCCAGCGTCAGAGGAATCAGCACCAACACGACGGTCAAACTGGTGACGATCGTGCGGCTCAAAACTTGGTTGACCGCATTGTTGATAATCGTCTCTTCGCTATCCCGCCGGCGCATCCGGAGATTTTCCCTGATACGGTCAAACACGACGACCGTATCCGTCATCGAATAGCCGGCTAACGTCAGCAATGCCGTCACGACGAGCAAGGTTATTTCCTTATCCAGGACATAAAAGGCCCCCAACACCGCCAACACGTCATGGAAGGTCGCCAAGGCCGCGGCGACGCCGAAGCGAAGTTCGAATCGCGCCGCGACGTAGAGAATGATACCGGCAAAGGAAATAATGACCGCAATGAGGGCATCCTGTTGAAGTTTCTGACCGATGGTCGGTCCTATTTCCGAGCTGGAATCGACCACGAAATGGTTCGAGGGAAATTCCTTCGTAAAGACCGCCACGACCCGTTCAGCAACCTTCTCCTCGATGGTCGTCGAGGCCTTCAGGCGGATCAGGAGTTTGTTCTCCTGACCGAACTCTTGCAGCTCGGCATCGCCTAGGCCGTTCGCCTCCAAGGTTTTTCTCGCTTCGTCGATCCGGATCGCTTGGTCGAACTTCAACTGCACCGCGGTCCCGCCAGAAAAATCAATCCCGAGGTTCGCCGACCCCCTGGCAATCTGAATGACCGCCACAATTCCCAGCACCACCATGATGCCGGAAAAAATAAAGGCCCAGCGGCGCTTTCCCATGAAATCGATATCGGTTTTTCCGAGGATCTCTAACATGCCGGCTCCTTCGAACTAGATGCTTAACTGTTCCACTTTGTGTCGTTGATTCAAGAGGTCGAAGATGACCTTGGTGCCGATCAGGGCCGTAAACAGATTGATCCCGATTCCGAGACACAAGGTCACGGCAAATCCTTTGATCGGCCCCGTGCCGAAGAGGAACAGCGCCACCCCCGTGATCAGGGTAGTCACATGAGAGTCGACAATCGTGAGAATCGCCTTGTCATATCCTCCGTCCACCGCCAGCCGAACGGCTTTTCCCAGTCGCAGCTCTTCACGAATACGCTCGAATATCAGAACGTTCGAATCGACGCCCATCCCGATCGTGAGCACAATTCCGGCGATCCCCGGCAAGGTCAGCGTTGCGTTCAGCGCAGAAAGGGCTCCGATCAAACACAACAGATTGAGCACCAGCGCACAGTCCGCAATCACCCCGGACATCCTGTAATACACGATCATGAACACCACCACCATGGCACCGGCAAACAGCGTGGCCTGCACACCTTTCTCAATCGAATCCTTCCCCAGCGACGGTCCGACCGTGAGGTCTTGAATGATCTTGAGCGGAGCCGGCAAAGCGCCGGCCCGGAGCACGATGGCCAAGTCGTTCGCCTCTTGCGTTGAGAACGTCCCAGTGATTTGCGCGCGGCCTCCGGTAATGCGGTCCTGAATCACCGGTGCCGAGTAGATCGTGTTGTCGAGCACGACGGCCATTCGCTTCTTGATGTTGTCGCCCGTAATCCGTTCGAATTCCCGCCCACCCTTCGCGTCGAATGTGATCGACACGTAGGGATCATTGAATTGACCGATCGAGACCCGTGCATCGCTCAACACATCGCCGGTCAACATGACCCGCTTTTTCACGAGATAGGGAATGCGATATTCGCGGCCGCTATCTTTTTCGAACGCCCGTTCAAAGAGGATCTGATCGCCTTCCGGCAATTTCCCCTCCACCTGCTTCAGCACATCCGCTTCTTTATCTTTTGGAATACGGGCAGGCAGATCGAGCTTCGGCTGGTTGTCCTCATCGAGCATCTTAAATTCGAGCAACGCCGTCTCTTTGATCAGATCCCTGGCGCGCTTGGGCTCTTTGACACCGGGCAATTGCACGACGATCTGCTTCAACCCTTGCCGCTGCACCATCGGTTCTGCCACGCCAAACTGGTCAATGCGGTTTCGGATCGTTTCCAGTGCCTGGTTGATCGCGGAGTCCTTGATCCGCTTGACCTCGATCTCCCGCAACTCCCATACCAGCCGGTTGGCCGATCCGGCAGACTGTGTCTCGCTGAAGGTCGGATAATCATCGATCAGCTTCTGGATCTGCTCCTTGAGTTCGGCGTTTTGGAACTGAATCGTGACCTGGGTCGGTCCCGTCCGCGCCACAGACTCGACGGGAATTTTCTTATCGACCAACACATCTTGAAGGGACACGACCGATCGATCGACGGCAATCTCGACCGCGCGATCTTCGTCCACTTCCATGACGAGGTGAATCCCGCCTTGGAGATCCAAGCCCAGGGTAATACCCTTGTTCGGCATCACCCTCTTCAGCCAACCAGGCAACGCCTGATAGAACGGCTGATAGGACGGAACAAAGAAGATCACCGACATCACCACCACCAATACCAACAACGTTAACCGCCCACCCACTTTTCTCATGTCGTCTGTAACCCCTTTGTCACTCGCAACCTACGAATCCTTATCCTTGTCCTCTTCGTCGCCGCCGCGTAATCGAGCGATCTGGTCCCGTTGCATCCGAATCTTCGTAGTATCGGCGATCTGCAGCGTCACCGTCTCCTTCCCGAGATTCGTCACGGTGCCCCAGATACCCGACGCCGTGACCACCTTGTCACCCTTCTTCAGAGCTTCCAGCAACGCCTTCTGCTGTTTCGTGCGTTTTTGTTGCGGCAAAATGACTAAGAAATAGAAAATGACGAAGATCAGTACGAACGGAATGAGCGACAGGAACGTACTGGAACTCGACCCCCCCCCACCGATCCCTTGAGCCCATGCGACCGATTGCATTACCATACAAACTCCTCCTCGACAGGGTTAGCAGGCTGCGGAAAAACCCTTTCAGCACAGCAAGCCTTCAATGGCCTGGACATCTTGGAAAAGAACAAAACACTCCCTCAGGATGCTCAAAAAGCCCAGACTTCTCACCCGCCCAACCCTGGCGGTTATTTCACCCTCCCGCCCTGAGTCTGCCAAGACAGCCTCTTCGCCCAGGAACGCGCCTTGTCCCAAGCAAGGCCGCAGCGAACTAGCACTTACTAAGGGGTGGCTGGGATGATCCCAACTGCGCGCAATATTCCACCCAGCCAGCCCTCAGCGCGCCAAGACGCGCTTTATCCCGAGCGAGGGCCCTCCAATTCTCTCTAGCTCTCTTTAGAGGAGTGGCCGAGGCTGCCCTTTACTGCGCGCATCGAACGAGCACAGTTTTATCGTGCGCGTTCTGCGAGCAAGAAGGGCACCTGGCCGCTCCTTCCCCATCCTTCTCAAGCCGCGCGTTGCGCGAGCACGGGGATCGTCCCAGCTACCCCACCTCCTTTTTCAGCATCCTGCTAGTCCCATCCGGCATGCCGATGCGCATCGACCTCAGCCACGTCTACAGCTGAGGCGTCCGATGAAGTCCGGTCGCAGGATCGATAGAACTCCTCCCGGAACGACCGTAGCCTTCCCTGTGCGATCGCTGACCGCACCTGGCCCATCAGATCGGCAAAATACCAGAGATTGTGAATCGTATTCAGTCTAGAAGACAGCATCTCTTTCACCTGAAAGAGGTGATGCAGATAGGCCCGCGAGTAGCGCGCACAGACCGGACAGCCGCAGGCCGGATCGATCGGCTGTTCATCCCGAACATACCGCGCTTGCTTGATTACCACTCGCCCAACACTCGTGAAGAGCGAACCGGTCCGCCCATGGCGCGACGGCACTACACAATCGAAAAGGTCGATCCCGCGCGCCGCACCTTCGATCAAATCCTGCGGCATCCCCACACCCATCAAGTACCGCGGCTTCGAAGCCGGCAGTTCCGGCACAGTCACATCCAGCATGGCATACATCTCTGCCTTCGATTCTCCCACCGAGAGCCCACCGACCGCGTAGCCCTCGAAGCCAAGCCCGATGAGGTCTCGCGCCGAAGTCAGGCGGAGATCTGCATCCAAGCCGCCTTGGACGATCCCAAAGAGGGCTTGATCCGTGCGACGCCGACTGGCCTGACAGCGTTGTGCCCAGAGCGTGGTCCGTCGCACGGCATCGCGCACGACCTCTCTTTCAGCCGGCAAGGCCACACAGTGATCAAACGCCATCATGATATCGGCCCCCAACGCTTCTTCGATCTCGATGGCGGTCTCCGGCGTGATGAAATGCGTGGACCCATCGAGATGCGACTGAAAGCTCACGCCCTCGTCCGTCACCTTGCACAATTTGGCGAGACTGAAAATCTGAAATCCGCCGCTGTCCGTCAAGATGGCTCCAGGCCACCCGGTGAACCGATGCAATCCACCCATCTCTGCCACGACCTTATGCCCAGGCCGCAGATAGAGGTGGTAGGCGTTGTTCAGCACGAGTCGAAAGCCGAGCTGCTCTAGGCCGGCTGGATCAACTCCTTTCACCGACCCCAACGAGCCGACAGGTATGAAGGCCGGCGTGTCGATCTCGCCATGGGCGGTGCTGAGTCTCCCCAATCGCGCGCGCGTCACACGATCCGCCTGCTGAACTGAAAAGTCCACAGTGCCTCTTGTTGGCTACATCTGCTCCGGTGCGGAAATCCCGAGCACTCCGAGTCCATTCTTCAAGACTTGCTGGATTCCTCGCATCAGCGCCAATCTCGCCGCAGTCCGTTCTGGGGCCAGCCCCTTTTTCTGCGGCCCCTCGCCTGAGACCAATCCCTCCGGCGTGATCGCCAATAGTTCCCGATCAGCAGCAGGAGACAGAATCCGGTGCTTGTTATAAAACGTATGCAGCAGCCCGGCCAATTGCTGGAGGTAATAGGTCATCCGGTGAGGTTCGTAGGCCATTGCACTGCCCTGCAGGACCGAGGGATAGGCAGAGAGCTTGCGAATCAACCCCAATTCATCCGGGTCCGTCAATACCGTCAAATCTGTCTCGCTCGGCAGGGGACAGGCGATGCCTCGTGCGGCTGCGACGCGCCAGAGGCTGGCGATCCTGGCATGGGCATACTGTACATAGTACACGGGATTATCGGATGACCGCTGCTTGGCCAGTTCCAAATCAAAATCCAGATGCGAGTCGGAATCGCGCATC
>JBGPVY010000173.1:0-6636 GCA_041491905.1 Nitrospiraceae bacterium
CCAGAATCGCACGCGTCACCCAGAGCCACAATACGGGCGTGCCCGGTGGTGATTGGGAGCCAACTCATCCAGGATTCGAGAGTTGACGGTCTCATGCTGAAGGGAGTTTTCTGCTGAGCCTAAACCAGTTGTTTTTGACCCTCTGGTAGGCTCATCGCAAGAGGCCGGTCTTTCGTCTCTTTAAGAACATGGTTGAAATAGAGATTTTGAAACGGGGTATCGTTTAGATCAAAACTGTCCCTTATACTGGCAACGGGATATTTCTTCGCGTTCTTTTCTACTTTCTGCTTTGCCGCTTTGGCTATATCGATACCTGTTCGATTAGCGAAAGACAACGCGCAGATCACAACATCGGCCAGTTCCTCAATCGCTGCGCTCCTACACGTACCGGTCTTCATGGATCTTCGACTAGCTGCCTCTGAATGCTGCGCCCCGCCCACCCCAGCGCGCTTCGCAACGTACCAGTATCATTGATCTATCCAGGTCCGCATTATACTGCTTGACTCCCATACTCATAGCGCCCAGAGTGATGGTGTCCGGTGTGAAGCTCCGCTGACTGTCCTATCTCTTACGCTTCCTGATCTGTCCCGGCGTGACCGATTCTCCAGTCTCCGCCGCTCCGATGCCAGAGTTTCTCTAAACGGCTGCATGCCTTGTGTCATGGTCTGCTGATCCATAGCGGCTAGGACCATGGACATCATGCAGAGGATTCTTGATCCACGTCCGGATCTCTATGAAAGGAGGTTGTTCTGTTGTACTACGCACTGATGTTTTTGGTGGTTGGAGTGATTGCGGGGGCTCTGCATTTGGCCGGGGTGGCCGCGGTCGCGGTCCAGATTTCCTGGATTCTGTTCCTGATCGGGATCGTGTTGGTCGCGATCCATGTGGTCACGGGACGCTCCGCTCGGGTTGCGTGACCGGGGCTGTCGGGCTGTCCGACAGGTTCCCGGCGTGATGACCTGGCACCAACGTAAATCTGTACACAGGAGGAGGATCCGATGAACGCTGATCAACTCAAGGAGAAATGGCTGCAGTTCAAAGGTGAACTGAAACTGCAGTGGGGCAAGTTTACCGATGATGACTTGCAGCAGATCGGAGGGAGCTACGACAGATTTGTCGGCAAAGTCCAGGAACGGTATGCCGGGAAAAATGTTGAGCTGATGAAGTGGGCGGACGCGTGGCATCAGAAGTCGGCGCCGAAAGCCATAGGGAAAAAGCCGCGCTGACGCGAAGTCATCAAGAAGATGAGAGATGGATCACCGAGTAATTTCACATTATCAGTTAAGGAGATGAAGCCATGAACACACTTTTACGTTGGGACCCTCTCAGCAGAACTCAATGGCATCCTTTCAAGAATCGGGATGAATTGGAAAGCCGGTTGGCGACGATGCTTGCCACTCGGGAGGTGACCGGGAATGGGGGGAAGGAGGCCATGAGGGTTGCTCAGTGGTCGCCCCTGGTGGACATTACAGAGGATGAGAAGGAGTACCTCATCAAGGCCGAATTGCCGGACATGAAGAAAGAGGATGTGCGACTTACGGTGGAGAACGATGTCGTGGCGATTTCCGGAGAACGGACATTCGAGAAGGAAGAAAAGGGGAAAAAATATCATCGGGTCGAACGCGCCTACGGAAGCTTCGTGCGCAGCTTCACCCTTCCGGAAGATGCGGATGGGAGCAAGGTGTCTGCCGACTTCAAGGACGGGATGCTCCAAGTACATCTCCCGAAATCCCAGAAGGCGAAGCCGAAAACCATCGAGATCAAGGTAGGCTAGTGCTGCGTTGACCGAATGATGAGGGGCGTCAGGGAAGGTGTTCTTACGCCGACGCGATGATGGAGCCCTTACTGACGCTCTGTGCCAGCCGCGCTCCGGGCTGCTTCCGTTTCACGACGCGGCATTCCTAAAACGCGGATCGCGCGTCTAGACTGCCAGCGCAACCCCGTCACGACAGGCCAGACCCTCACTGAGCGGGCGGCGTAAGACGAATGAAGAAAGTCCGAATGAGGTGCCAACCATGATGATCCTTGTCACCGCCATGTTTTTGCTGGCGCTGGTGCTCGTGGTCCTCTACCTCTATGTGTCCGGCGTGTTCACCAATCGGAGAGCGTTCCAGTTTGGCTTTTCTATCCTGTTGGTCTTCTTTGCGCTGACCATCGGGATCGGCATTCATTCCTACCAAGGCTACGACCTCCCGGCATCAACCCCGGTGTCGTTGAGTGAGGTTCTGCCAGAACCTTAGGCAGCTCTAAACAAACCCGCTGAACTCCGCCATGGGACTGCAATGCCACCACGCTCGCCGGATGTTATCTCTGACGTAAGGCCCTATAGCTAATCTACCCCAATGTGGGTGTATCCACTTAAGATATTCATTGACACACTCCCGCCCGCTCTGGTAGAAGGCCCGCCAGGGTTCGGTCAAGGTCGGTCTTCAGCGGCGGCAGCCCCTTCGACCGCCAGAACCTCACCGTTGAGCATGCCACCGGAGCGACGGTACAATTTCCCACTATGGCTCACTCACTCTCTCCTTTGATTCGCAATTCACCCGGCTTGTTCGTTCATTGTGGCAAGGCAAATCAGAGGAAGACCACCTTGGCTCGAGTGGGCCTGAGTGAGCCTGAGTAGGCTGCAGTAGGGTGGTGGAAACGGTTTCCTAATCCGCTGGTCTAGCAAGAAAAAGTGCGTTGAGTGTTGAGCGAGATTGCTCTGTCTTTTATCTTGATCCTCTCTCGTCATCTGTATAGAATAGCCCACCTTTTCAGGTAGTTAGCTGCACGGATCGAATCTGCACCACCTCGCGTTTCGTCCTTCTAGCTCATGTACTTTGGATGGGTTGAAGCCACGGGGAGTTGTGTGACATACATCGTGCGGTTGGCGGTTTCGCGCAGGGATGAAATGAGCTCATTTGTAGGATGGTCAAAATGGCTCTCCAGGGCGGCCGCCTGTCTGCGTGCGGACCCGTCTGCAAGGCTGCGTGCCCGGCACGGCAGACAGGGAACAAAGCTGGAAGCACTTTCCCCATCCTGATAACGGGAGGAGAGCCCTGTGAGCGACTCAGTCATCATTACGTTTGCGTTGGTAGCGGCGGTAACCGGCATTGCCTACGGCCTGTACCTGGCCATGTGGGTGTTCAAACTGGACGCCGGCAACCCGAAGATGCAGGAAATTTCGAAGGCCATCCAGGAAGGCGCGGGCGCCTATTTGAATCGCCAGTACCGGACTGTCGGCATCGTCGCCGCAGTATTATTCGCCATATTGTGGGGAGCGGGGGCTATCTCCGATAAATTCGGTTTACTGACCGCAGTCGGATTTCTGATCGGCGCCGGCGCTTCGTCGCTGGCCGGGTATGTGGGCATGGTCATCGCGGTGCGGGCGAACGTCCGGACGGCCCAGGCTGCCCATAAGGGGATGAATGCAGCGCTGACCGTGGCGTTCCGTGGCGGCGCGGTGACGGGGCTCTTGTTGATCGGCTTGGGCTTGCTGGCCATCACCACCTTCTACACGGTGGCATCGCAGTTTGCTGGCCAGGAGAAAGCGATCCATGCGTTGCTGAGTCTTGGGTTCGGAGGGAGTTTGATTTCGGTGTTTGCCCGTGTGGGCGGTGGTATCTATACGAAGGCGGCGGATGTCGGCGCAGATCTCGTCGGGAAAGTTGAAGCGGGGATTCCGGAGGACGACCCTCGCAACCCAGCAGTCATCGCGGACAACGTGGGCGACAATGTCGGCGACTGCGCCGGTATGGCCGCGGACCTCTTCGAGACCTACGCGGTGACGACGGTGGCGGCGATGGTCTTGGCCTTCACGCTGTTCAAGGGGGTCAGCGCCCCGATTCTGTATCCTCTCGCCCTCGGGGGCGTCACAATCTTTGCGACGATCATCGGCATTTTCTTCGTAAAGGTGAGCCAAGGGGGCGAGATCATGCCGGCCCTCTACAAGGGCTTGTTTGTGGCGGGCGGCATTGCTGCATTGGCGTTCTATCCCGTGACGACCACGATCATGGATGGTGTGGGTGGCGTGAGCGGGGTGAGCTATTACCTCGCAGCCTTGATCGGCTTGGCCGTAACGCTCGCACTCGTATTTATCACTGATTACTACACCTCCAAGAGCTATGCGCCGGTGAAGTCCATTGCCAAGGCCAGTGAAACGGGCCATGCGACAAACATCATCGCCGGACTGGCGGTTGGGATGGAGTCTACAGCCTGGCCAGTGGTGGTGATCGGGGGCGCGATTCTAGGTAGCTACTGGATCTGCGGCGGAGCGGCATCGGGAGGCTTGTATGGCGTGGCCGTTGCGGCGGTGTCGATGTTGTCGATGGCAGGTATCGTGGTGGCGATCGATGCGTTCGGTCCGATCACAGACAACGCAGGCGGTATTGCGGAGATGGCCCACCTCGGCAAAGAGGTACGAGACATCACCGATCCATTGGATGCGGTCGGTAACACGACGAAAGCGGTGACCAAGGGCTATGCGATCGGATCGGCTGGTCTCGCGGCGGTCGTGCTGTTCGCCGAATATGCACGTGAGGTGGCAAAAGGGAGCGGGGCGAGCACGTTCGACCTCTCCAATCCCTCCGTCCTAGTCGGGCTCTTCTTGGGTGGGATGTTGCCCTTTATCTTCGGGGCTCTCTGTATGAAAGCGGTGGGAGAAGCGGCCGGCATGGTGGTGGAAGAGGTGCGCAGGCAGTTCCGGACAATCAAAGGGATCATGGAGGGAACCGGCAAGCCAGAATACGGGACTTGCGTGGATATCGTGACGCAGGCGGCGATCAAGAAGATGATGGTGCCGGGATTGATTCCGGTCATCTCGCCAATTCTGGTCGGCATAATCCTGGGGCCGCAGGCATTGGGCGGCATGCTCGTCGGCAGTATTGTTACCGGTCTGTTCGTCGCCATCTCGATGACGAGCGGCGGCGGTGCCTGGGATAACGCCAAGAAGTATATTGAAGAGCAGGGCAAGAAGGGGACGGATACCCACAAGGCGGCGGTGACGGGTGACACGGTCGGGGATCCCTATAAGGATACGGCCGGCCCGGCGATCAATCCTATGATTAAGGTCATCAACATTGTGGCGCTCTTGATCGTTTCGCTGATTGTTCGGTAGCGTGAATCGTAACGCGTAGCTTGTTGTTTTTCGCGGGACTCGCGAGGCGTGCGAGAAATGCGAGAGTGGGCGGACGTTTCATCTGATCGAGTCGTGCCTGGTGCGCACAACTCGCAAGTCACGCTCAGGATTAACGTACGACGATTTACTGTTTCTGCCTTGGCTTGACGGCGGAAAGAAGCGTGGAGTAAGGTGATCGTACCGGATCACGCTGGTGGCTGATCCACGAGAGTTTCCCAGAATCACGGGAGGTGCTCGGATGGAAAAACAAGAGCGCAAGCAGGAACCCAGGCGAGAGCCTCAGGGGAAGGAAGAGGTCAAGGCCAATCCGAAGGTCGTCGAAGCCGGCAAGAAGTTGAAAGAAGACATCGATAAGCTGGTCGATGAAATCGACGACGTGCTCGAAACGAACGCAGAAGAATTCGTCAAGAACTACGTGCAAAAAGGGGGGGAGTAGCCTCAGTAGTCGGGTGGACCTACTCCCTCATCTTCCTTCCTCCTCATCACACTACGGTATTTAGCAGGATGCTGAAAAAGTCCGCCATCTTTCTGGAAGGTTAAGCTCGGGTCAAGGCTGAGAAAAAAGAGTCTGATCTTCGCTCAACCTCAACCTTGACCTCAGCCTATTTTGCTCGGCTATCCTGCGGGAGTGCTCTCCGGTTTGACAATGCAGGGCTGAGCGGCTAGTATCCCTTTAATTCTCAGATAGTTAGCTTCTGCCGAGACTCAGAATCATTCAAGAGGCCCTCATGAAGTCCAAGCTCTGGGTCTTCCGTGAAATCAATCTGTCTCAGCGGGCTTCGTTAGCCCAGGCCCTCTCAATCTCTCCTGCCACTGCCTCGTTGTTCCTGGCTCGCGGCGTGACTACGCCGGATGAAGCGACGACATGGATGTCGCTGCAGTCGCCGCACGATCCGTTTTTGATTCCCGACATGGAGCAGGCGGTCGAACGGTTGCATCGCGCCGTGACGACTCAGGAGCCGATCTGTTTTTACGGCGACTACGATGTTGACGGGATTACGGCGACCAGCCTCTACATGTCGTTCTTTGGCGGGTTGGGCGCGCAGGTTCGCGCCTATGTCCCGCATCGTCTACGCGAAGGCTATGGACTCAACCTCGGCGCCGTGCAGTGCTTGCATGACGAAGGCATTTCGCTGTTGGTGACCTCCGATTGCGGCACGACCGCGCATAAAGAAATCGCATTGGCGGCTCAGCTCGGCATGGATGTGGTGGTGACAGACCATCACCAGACCGACGAGGAAATGCCGCCGGCTGTGGCGGTGCTCAACCCCCATCGAGCCGGTGCCCTCTATCCCTTTCGCGGCCTCTGTTCCGCGGCGCTGGCCTACAAGGTGGCGCGGGCCTACGAGCTGCGCTACGGTGTCGCCGGGGTGCCATTGGAGTCGTTGCTCGATCTCGTGGCGTTGGCGACGGTCGCCGACGTCGTACCCTTGCACGATGAGAATCGAAACTTTGTGCGCGAAGGATTGGCCCAGTTGTCGCGTGGCGCGCGCTGCGGTGTTCGGGCGTTGAAGCAG
>JBGPVY010000309.1:0-3068 GCA_041491905.1 Nitrospiraceae bacterium
CGCATCCACGACGGCGCCCACGTCCTTGGTCGAGTCCCTCCTCACTCATAGCGCAGCGCGTCGATTGGGTTGAGCCGCGACGCCTTGTTGGCCGGGTAGATGCCAAACACAATGCCGACCGCCACCGAAAAGCCGAAGGCAATCGCAGCAGCCTCTAGAGAGATGAAAATCGGCCACCCCGTGAACTTGGTCATCAGATACGCACCCACAATGCCGGCCGCCACCCCAATGATCCCTCCGGTCAGGCCGAGAATGATCGCCTCGCTAAGGAACTGCAGGAGGATATGCCAGCGCTTGGCCCCCACGGCCATCCGGATGCCGATCTCGCGCGTTCGCTCCACGACCGATACGAACATGATGTTCATGATGCCGATGCCGCCGACCAGCAGCGAGATGGAGGCGATGCTGAGCAGCATCAGCATCATCGTGCGACTGGCACTGGCCGAGGCCTTCGCGACGTCCTCCATCGTCCGGATCGTGAAGTCGTCGTCCTGTTTCGGTTGGATACGATGGCGTGCCCTCAGCAACTCTTTGATGTCCTCCACCACCAGGGGGACTTGTTCCCGCCGCTCGGTCGCGATCAAGATCGCGCCAACCGTCCCGAGGAACTTCGTGCCTAAAACCTTACGCTCGGCGGTCGAAAACGGGATGTAGACGACATCGTCCTGATCCTGGCCCTGCATGGTCTGCCCTTTCCGTGCGAGGATGCCAAGAACACGAAGCGGTACGCTCTTGATCCTAATCTGCGCTCCTACCACCTCTTCGCCTTGGTCGAACAGATTGTCGACAGCAGTTTTGCCGAGGACGGCCACCTTTGCCCCATGGTCTTCATCGGACTGCGTATAGAATGTCCCCAGGGCCATCGGCCAGTCGCGAATTGTCGGGAAAACGGGAGTCGTACCAATGACCACGGTGCTCCAATTCTTATTCTCGTGCACGACCTGAAGGACCGAGCGGGTCGCATAGGTGACAGCGGAGACGCCGGCGATCTTCCGCTCAATCTCTCGCGCGTCATCGACGGTCAGCGTCGAGACCCCGCCGGTCCCGGTCCGCACTCCGCCAACCGTCGTGGCCCCGGGGATCACGACCATCACGTTCGTTCCGAGACTGGCGATCTGGGCCTGGACGAGCGCGCTGGCGCCCTGTCCAAGACTGACCATCGCAACCACCGCCCCGACGCCAATGATCATGCCGAGCATGGTGAGTCCCGTCCGCAAGGGATTGCGCACCAAAATACGGAGCGCCAATTGAAAGGTCATCAGCAGGAAGTTCACGCGCGCACCTGTGGCTGCCCCACGAGAAAAGGACTCATCGCATTGGCGGGCCTCCTCCGAATCCTGGAGGCAACGCTTTATGCTCTTGCTCGCCCACCGTTTCGACGCCGACGATCACCGCATCACCCTCATGGATGTCCCCTCCCACGACCTCAGTAAACGCCGAGTCGACGATCCCGGCTTGGAACGTAATCGGACGCGGCATGCCTTTGTTGTCCAATTTCCACACGACCGCTTTCTGCCGTTCGATCGGAGCGCCGGGCAGCTTAAAGCGAGGGGCCGCGTTCGGGACGCGGAGTACCTGATCCTTCCTCAGCGTGACGATTGAGACATTGGCTGTCATGCCGGGCTTGAGCTTGAGGGCACGGTTGTCCGCGCCGATCACGACGTCGTAGGTCACCACGTTCTGGATGCTGATTGGCGCATTCCGCACTTGCACGACCGTACCCTTGAACGGCTGATTCGGATAGGCGTCCACCGTGAACTCCGCGTCCTTGCCCTCGGCTACGCCGCCGATGTCCGACTCGCTCACGTTGGCGTCCACTTGCATATGAGTTAAGTCTTGAGCGATCAGAAAGAGCGTCGGGGCCTGGAGACTGGCTGCGACAGTTTGACCGACATCGACGTTCCTCGAGACGACGATTCCATCAACCGGGGAGTTGATCGTACAGTGCTTCAGGTCGAGTTTAGCAGAGTCCAGAACCGCCGCGGCCTGGTCCACTCCCGCAATGCTGAGATCGACCTGCGCGATGGCATCCCGGTAATTGGTCACCGCCAGATCGAGATCTGACTGCGCCACGAAATCCTGGCCGCGCAGCTCCACCATCCGGTCCATCTCAAGCTTCCGCTGCGCCAAATCCGTCCGGGCTTTGACGAGGTTGCTCTGGGCGGTTTTCAGGTTGGCGCGTGCCTGATCGACTTTCGCCTCGAACGGCTCTGGGTCAACCTGGGCAACCACCTGCCCCGCTTTTACGATCGAGTTGAAATCGGCGTAGAGTGCCTTGATGATGCCTGACACTTGACTCCCAACTTGCACCGTGATCACTGGATTGACCGTCCCCGTGGCTGTGACCACCGCACTGATGGGACCACGGTCCACGCGAACCGTCTTATAGCGTTCCACGGGAGCGGCAGGCGTCAGCCAGTACCAGTAGGCGGCCCCGGCCAGCGCGGTCCCCACCACGAGGGCGGCCAGCGCCAGCCCGCGCCGGAAACGCCGGCGGGGACCCGGCTCAGGCACGGGCATCATCGCCGGAAGGTGGACCGGTCCCTCGATGACGACGGGCTCGGCAGGCCGAGCCGGGTCGGCAATGTCGGCCCTACGCGCCTGAACCTCCGGAACCAGCTTGTCTTCCGTTTTGTGGCCGTTGCCGTCCGGCTTCATGGATCGGTTCCTCGTGAACCCAGGGTCGTCCCCACTCTAATGACACTCGGTGGGGCAGAATACGATGTACAGGAAGATCGCGATCCCGAGGAGGACCGCTCCGAGCAGAATCCATTGTGTTCGCGTCATGGCGCCCTCCAGTCAAACCGGCTCAAGTCTTCTCAATCTCCAGGATCATCACCGCATCGTTCCGCTGGTCAGGAACGGCCGCGTGACAAGAACCTGGCCGTCACCAGCTTTCGAACCTCCTCGGCCATCAGCAAGGCGGCCGCCCCGACGAGAAGCGGCCCCCATGCCCACCAAGGCAGCGGGCCAGTGCCGAGGACCAGATTGCCGAAGGGGGTGTACACGATCAGCGCCAGCAAGGTCAGTTCCACGGCGATCCCCCACAGGATGAACGGATTGGTCAG
>JBGPVY010000008.1:0-23919 GCA_041491905.1 Nitrospiraceae bacterium
ACGTTAGCCGCCAAGTTTGCGGTTCCGGTCACTCTGAACATGGCCTACCCCGTCTACGGGGTTCAGCTACTTCTCAAACCATTATTGTTTGTGATAGTGCCGTTGATCTACAAACTGACCGGAGGGAAAGGTCTGACGCTTCCCCTCGTGACCGAGGAAGAGCTGAAGATCATGCTGGACGAGGGGGGAAAAACCGGGACGATTGAGTTCGAGCAGGTGAAAATGATCAAGAACGTCTTCCAGCTCAAAGATATCACAGCTGAAGACGCGATGACCCCTCGACTCTATGTCTTTTCATTGGATGGTAACCTGTGCCTGAAAGAGGCTCAGGAACTCCTCTACAATTCGAAATACTCGCGGATCCCCGTGTATGACGGGACGCTCGATAACATCACGGGCATTCTCTACAAGACGAGAGCATTGACCGAACTCGCCAAGGGGCAGAATGAGGCGAAACTCAAAGACATTGCCTATCCCCCGCTGTTCGTTCCCGCCGGCAAGACGGCGGACGACCTCATGAAGCAGTTTCAGCAGGAGAAACGGCATATGGCCGCCGTGGTCAACGAATTCGGTGGCGTGATGGGGATTGTCACGCTCGAAGATCTTCTCGAAGAAGTGGTCGGGGAGATCATGGACGAAACCGATATCACGGAAGAACTGATCAAACGCTTAGGGAAGAACCATATCCTTGTTCACGGAAGAACTGAAGTGCGCAAGGTCAACGATTTCCTGAAAGTCGATCTCGGCAATGAAGCAGTGACGATCGCCGGCCTCATTCAACAGGAGCTTGGTCGAATTCCCAAGGTTGGAGAAGAAGTGCGGATCGCCAACTGCCGGATCCTCATCCATGAAGCCGAGCCTCGGTCCATCCGCAGTGTCCAAATCTTTCGTGAAGAAAAATCACCGGCTCACGTCGAAGCACCGAACCTCGACCTTGTCAGTTAATTCCTTTTTCGTCTTCCCCGATCAGGGCGGCAAACTCCTGTTCCGTCAGTATCGTCACCCCCAGCGTCCGGGCTTGGTCCAGTTTGGAGCCAGGGTCTTGTCCCACCACCAGATAGGACGTCTTTTTACTCACGCTTGAGGACACACGCGCTCCTGCCGCTTCCACAGCCTGTTTCGCTCCATCTCGCGTGAAGTGATCCAGCCCACCGGTAAACACGAACGTCTTCCCTGCAAGCGGGGATTTCCTCCGGTCGCCTGTTGCCATGCCCGGTGCAACCTGTACGCCGGATTCCTGGAGCTGTGCGATGACCTCCCGGTTGTGCGGCTCAGACCAATAGAGCACCAAGCTCTCGGAAATTTCAGGACCAATCTCACGAATCTGTTGAAACCGTTCCCGATCCGCCGACATGATCTCATCGAGAGACCCAAACTCACGGGCCAGGACTTTAGCGATATGTTGTCCGACTTGCCGGATACCGAGTCCCATCAGAAAACGATCCAGGGAGACGGTTTTACTGCCTGCAATCGACTCCAAGAGGAGTGTGGCGGACCGATCGGCGAATCCTTCAAGTGCAACGAGATCAGCTTTGGTCAGGCGATAGAGGTCGGCGAGTGATCGTACCAATCTTTCGTCGACCAGCTGCGCCACAGTCTTCTTCCCTAAGCCTTCGATGTTGAGTGCCTGCTTGGAAGCAAAATGTTCGATGGCCCCCTTTAATTGAGCGCCGCAGACCAATTGACCGGTACAGTAGTAATAGGCGCCTTCGCGACCGACACTCGATCCACAGACCGGGCATTGATTAGGCATGTAAAAGGGGGAGCTGCGTTGCTCACCATGGACCGGGACACGCTCGGCAATCGCGGGAATCACATCGCCGGCCCGTTCTACCTTGACGGTATCGCCGATCCGAATGTCTTTCCGCGCCACTTCATCGGCATTGTGCAGCGTGGCTCGGCTGATGGTGACGCCACCGACCTCCACCGGTTTCAATAACGCGACGGGCGTGAGGGTCCCGGTTCTTCCGACAGAGACGACGATATCCTGCACGATGGTGATTTCCTTGCGCGGCCTAAATTTATAGGCGATGGCCCAGCGGGGACTGCGGGACTTCATGCCGAGTCGGTCCTGCCAGTCTCGGCGATTCACCTTCACCACCACGCCATCAATTTCATAGGGCAACTGATCCCGCATCGATTCCGTTTTGCGATGAAACGCCATCACCTCATCGATCGAAGCACAGAGTTGCCGAAGCACAGGCGCCGGGAGACCCCACTGGGCCAACGTTTCCAGTTCATCCCAATGTGTTGGTGAGGCGGGTCTGGATAACGCCATGATTTCGTAACAGGTCACGACCAACGGACGGGTTGCGGTAATCGTGGAATCCAGTTGTCGGAGCGAGCCAGAGGCCGCATTGCGTGGATTGGCAAAGGCGTCGTCGCCCCGTTCCGTCATGCGCCGATTCAAGGCTTGGAAATCGTCGAGTCGCATATACACTTCGCCCCGCACGACAAGATGATCAGGGAGGCCGGATTGCGCGTGCAACTGCAGCGGCAAGGAACGGATCGTGCGAAGATTGACGGTCACATCCTCTCCGGTCGTTCCGTCACCTCTGGTCGCACCACGGGTAAAGATCCCATGGTCGTACGTCAGTTCGACTGATAACCCATCGAATTTTGGTTCGACGCTGTACTCAACGGACAGGGTTTCCAATGCCCGTTTCATCCGTTGGTCGAATGCCTGGACCTCGCTCTGTTCTACAATCGAGTCCAGACTGAGCATCGGCTGTTCGTGGGGAACCTTGGCCAATTCCTGAAGCGGCGGTGCGCCAACACGTTGCGACGGAGAATCTTGCGTCACCAACTCAGGATGGGCCTGTTCCAGTTCGACCAACTCTCGAAAGAGGCGATCGTACTGGGAATCAGAAATCTCTGGGCGATCCTTGCTGTAGTACAGATAGTCGTGGCGCCTGATTTCGTCCCTGAGGGCAATCAGTCTGGCAAGGATGTCGGCGTGGGCCATAGGACTGGATGGTGACGAACAGAGGAAGTGACGGCCCCGACCGTACCATAGGGCCAGGGAGTGGGTCAAACGACGAAGGCGCCATATTCGCTTTGACTTTCGCTGCGATAGACACTATTGTAAGAAACCTAATTGAGTCGAGTTTCCATTGATCGGCAGCCAGTGTCCACCCCTTGCTGCGAGAGGGAAACTCCCTCACGACCGTCAGAGGAGGTATCCATGAAAGGAGAGAATTGCGTGAACAAGTTGATGCCAAGATCCAGCTATCAAATCGTCACCGTTATCTGTGGAGGGCTGTTGCTGAGCGGATGTGTCATGGGAGAGAAATACGATGCGGAAAAGGCGCGCAGCCTGAATTTCCAACGCCTTCTGGCCCAGGAAGAGAAGCGAACCGGCGAGCTCGATAGTGAAGTGAAGCGGAGCAAAAATGAATTGATGGAGTATGAAGCCAGGAATCGGGAACTCACGGCGCAGTTGCAAGCCACGCAGGAACAAATGACCCGCGTGCAGGAAGAAGCCGAGGCCATGAAGGAATCTGCGTTGCTGGAACGCAAAGCCAAATCCGATATGAAGCGCGCGCTCACACCGACGCACAAGACACTGCCGGTTGAGCCCGGGCCAACAGGTTCGTCGCTGGGCAGCATGGGGTCGCCCACTGTTCATGTCGTGAAGCCTGGCGAAACGCTCTATCGGATCAGTCGGCGGTATGGCGTCGCGGTCGACAAGGTCAGAAAGTGGAACAAACTGCCGGACGACATTATCGAGGTAGGACAGAGGCTCATTGTGGGCCATGAATAATAGGACGACCACGTGGCCCCGCCGCAATACTCCCTCAATCTCGACCAATTTCGGCAGTATGCTGGAGAGGGCAATCTCGTTCCGCTCTATCGAGAGATTCTCGCGGATTATGACACCCCCGTCTCAGCCTTTGCCAAAATCGATCATGGCCCCTCAGCCTACCTCTTGGAGTCCATTGAGGGTGGTGAGAAATGGGCACGCTATTCCTTTCTCGGCAGTGGATCTCCCGTTGTCGTGTGCGAGGATCGGGGCGACCTTCTTCTCGTGCAAGGCACACGCAAGAAGCGCATTCCCAGCCGTGGGAACCCTCTCGAACGTTTGCGGGAGATGATGGAGGACTATCGTCCGGTGACCGTGCCGGACCTTCCTCCGTTCGTCGGCGGCGCCGTCGGATATCTGAGCTACGACATGGTGCGCACGTTCGAGGACTTGGCTGCCCGGCAAAAGGACCCACTTAATCTGCCGGACTTCGCCTTTCTGCTCACCGATACGATGCTGATCTTCGACAATGTCGCTCAGAAGATCAAAGTCGTGGCCACCGCCCATGTTACGGCAAATGGGGAACGTGGCATCAAGGCCGCCTACCGATCGGCAACGGAACGGATCGAACGCACGATCACGAGACTCAAACGTCCACTCCGCCGAGCGCGTCCGTATCGCCGCCGCCGTCCGGTGACCTTTACGCCGAACATGAGCAAGGCAGACTTTGAAAAGATGGTCGTGCGGACGAAGGAATACATTCGGGACGGCGATATCGTGCAAGCGGTATTATCCCAGCGATGGGAGACCAACGTCCAGGCGTCGCCTTTGCAGCTCTACCGCGCGTTGCGTGTGGTGAATCCCTCTCCCTATATGTATTACCTCCGTATCGCGGGGGTCGAACTGGTTGGTTCCTCTCCGGAGACGCTCGTCCGTTGCGAAAACGGCGTCATTTCCGTCCGTCCCATTGCCGGCACGCGCCGCCGTGGCGTCACGCCTGAAGAAGATCAACAGCTGGAACGGCGGCTATTGGCGGATGAAAAGGAACGTGCCGAGCATGTGATGCTCGTCGATCTTGGGCGGAATGATGTCGGCCGCGTGGCGAAACCAGGCTCGATCACTGTGGATTCGCTCATGCACGTCGAGCGCTATTCGCATGTGATGCACATCGTGTCAAATGTCACAGGACAACTGGATGCGTCGAAGACTGCATACGACGTGTTGCGAGCCTGTTTTCCCGCCGGCACGGTCTCCGGTGCGCCGAAAATTCGAGCGATGCAGATCATCGATGAACTCGAGCCCACGAGGCGCGGTCCCTATGCCGGCGCGGTGGGCTACTTTAGCTTTTCCGGCAACATGGACATGTGCATTAATATCCGGACGGTCGTCGTGAAAAAGCACCAGGCCTTCATTCAAGCCGGGGCCGGCATTGTCGCCGATTCGATTCCGGAACATGAATATGAAGAGACCTGTAATAAGGCTCAGGCCATGATGAAGGCGATTGAACTGGCCGAGCAGGGGCTTGAGTAGAAAGAGTCAAACCTTGTAAGGTCCTCACGTCCATCAAGTCTCCGGAGACTGCTCGTATACCTTGTGACCTGACGACTTTCGACCTTCAGACTGTACGACTATTATGCTATTGATGATCGACAACTATGACTCCTTCACCTATAACCTGGTGCAATACTTCGGGGAGCTGGGTGAAGACATTCGGGTATTCCGCAACAACAAAATTACGATCGATCAGATCGAATCGCTGCAGCCCAGCCGCATCGTCATTTCTCCGGGACCCTGCACACCGGTGGAAGCGGGCGTATCTGTCGAGACCATCAGGCATTTTGGCGGGCGTCTTCCACTTTTGGGCGTCTGCCTCGGCCATCAATCTCTGGCTGTAGCATTTGGCGGCGATGTCGTTCGAGCTGAACGGCTGATGCATGGCAAAACGTCGAAGATCCGGCACGACGGGAAAACGATCTTCCATCAGCTGCCCAATCCCTTTGACGCTACACGCTACCATTCTCTGATCGTGAAGCGAGAGACGCTGCCTTCCTGTCTTGAGATCTCCGCCGAAACTGCCGAGGGGGAAATCATGGGATTGCGCCATCGATCGTTATGCATCGAAGGAGTGCAGTTTCATCCGGAATCGATCCTCACCATGGCGGGGAAGGACCTCCTCCGTAACTTCCTTAAACTGTAGGCTGGCCCGCCTGGTCTCCGATCCATGATCAAAGACGCGATTGCCAAACTCGCCGACCGCTCCCCCCTCACCGAACAAGAAGCCGAATCGGTGATGCTGGAGATCATGGACGGCGCAGCGACTCCGGCCCAAATTGCGGCCTACCTGATGGGGCTCCGTCTAAAGGGAGAAACCGTTGAGGAAATCGCCGGCTCTGTGCGAGCCATGCGTGCCAAGGCCATCCGCATCTCCGTCGGTGATCCCCAGGTCGTGGATACCTGTGGCACGGGCGGGGACGGAGCCCACACTTTCAATATTTCCACCACAACGGCGCTCGTCGTCGCAGGCGCAGGTTTAACCGTGGCAAAACACGGCAACCGTTCTGTGTCATCCAAGTCAGGGAGTGCAGACGTCCTCTCGGCACTCGGCGTCAAAATCGATGTGTCGACCGAACGGGTGGCCGCTTGTATCGATGAGGTCGGGATCGGCTTTCTCTTCGCCCCGCTTTATCATGGAGCCATGAAACATTGTGCCGGCCCGAGACAGGAGATGGGTATCCGTACCATGCTGAATCTCTTAGGCCCGCTGACCAATCCGGCAGGAGCCGCCATTCAAGTGATCGGCGTCTATGAGGGGCGATTGACCTCCCTGCTAGGGAATGTGCTTATGCATCTGGGATCCCAACATTGCTTTGTCGTACATGGGATGGACGGACTCGATGAGATCACCCTTACCGCAAAAACGCGGATTTCAGAAGCCACAGGGGGCATTCTTTCGAACTATCTCCTGGACCCGGCGGAGTTCGGACTGGCGCTGGTTCCAGCCAAGCAGCTAACCGGAGGGACGCCGCAAGAGAATGCCGCGATTACTCGTGAGATTCTCCAAGGGCGGAAAGGACCGAAACGGGACATTGTCTGTTTGAACGCCGCTCCAGCCCTTGTCGCAGCGCGCAAGGCGACAAGCCTTCAAGATGGATTCCTCTTGGCAGGCCAGGCCATCGACTCCGGTGCCGCGGCCGAGAAGCTGGCTCGCCTCATTGCATTCACGAATAAGGGATGAGGCCATCGTGATTCTTTCTCGCATTCTTGAGCATAAGAAAGCAGAACTCCGGCACAAGCAAAGCCGGAGCTACCTCTCCGAGCTGAAGGCGAGGATTCAGGACGCACCTGGCCCTCTCGGCTTTGCCACGATCCTCGAATCCACAAAAACGGCTGGCAGTCCTTCGCTGATCGCCGAAGTCAAAAAGGCCTCACCCAGTCTTGGCCTCCTCCGTCCCGAGTTCTCTGATCGGTTTAACTACATCGAGATTGCCAAGACCTATCATGCCCATGGCGCCTCGGCTTTGTCCGTCTTAACCGACAAGGATTTCTTCCAGGGGAGCCTCGACTACCTCCGCGAGATCAAACAATCGGTTCCCATGCCGGTCTTGAACAAAGAGTTCATGGTCGACGAGATCCAGTTTTACGAAGCGCGCGCCTACGGGGCAGATGCCGTACTCTTAATCGTCGCGGCGATCGAACGACAGCAAATGATTGACTTTTATGCGCTCGCCAAGGGGTTACGCTTGGATGTTCTTATCGAGACCCATCATGAGCGCGAACTCGATACCGTATTAGAACGACTCCCGGAGGCGCGGCTGATCGGCATCAACAACCGAGATCTCAAGACCTTCACGACCGATCTGGCCGTTACGCTGCGTTTGGCAAAGCGGATTCCAGCCGGCAAGCTGATCGTCAGCGAAAGCGGCATTCACCAGCGCGCCGATGTGGTGCGGTTGATCGAAGCCGGCATCCATGCCATGCTTGTCGGAGAATCACTCATTCGTGCGGAAGACATGGCAGCGAAGATCCGTGAGATACGGGGAGATCCCGCTCCGTTGCACGCCTAAGATGCCCTACACACCCAAAGTCAAAATTTGTGGCATCACCAACGCCGAGGACGCCGCCACGGCAGTCGACGCCGGAGCCGATGCCTTAGGATTCGTGTTCTATCGGAAAAGTCCCCGATATATCGAGCCCACGCTGGCCCGGCAGATCATTATGAACCTGCCTCCCTTGGTGATACCGGTGGGTGTGTTCGTCGACGAAGACCAACAAGTGGTTCGGAATCTGATGGACGACTGTGGACTCGCACTCGCACAGTTGCACGGAAACGAATCGGCCGTCTATTGCAAAGAGTTAGGTCGTACGGTCCTGAAAGCGCTTCGGGTGAAAGATCGGAGCACGTTTCTCGCCTTGGCGGAGTTTCGCGGGCGGGCCGGTGTTCGAGGGTTTGTGCTGGACTCCTTTTCCGATCAGGCCTATGGAGGCACTGGACAGGTGATTGATTGGCAACTCGCCGCAGAAGCAGCCAAGGTTGCGAGCATTCTCCTGGCCGGGGGGCTCACCCCTGACAATGTTGAGAAGGCGATCCAGGCGGTACAACCGTATGGTGTGGATGTGAGCAGTGGCGTCGAGCGGGCACCGGGCAAGAAGGATCACGAGAAAGTGCGTGCATTCATTCGAGCCGTCAGGGTTGTCTCCCTGACATGAGCCCATCTATACTTTGTGGTTGGCAGGATGCTGAAAAAGTCCTGCCAGCGTCGTTCTCGCATCGTTCAGACCCTCAACGTACCCCAGAGGGTACGCCTCGGGCCTTCACTCGCTGCGGCCTTGCTGGACGAACTTTTTGAGCATCCTGTGAGGGTGGTTCTTTTGTTCAAGGCGTATACGATCGAAGTTTTGCTGCGCCACAGTGGTTTTTCTTCGGCCTGTTAAAAGAGTATGAGGACGGTGATGGGTTCGGTTCCCAACAAACAAGGTCGCTTCGGTGCATATGGCGGACGCTATGTCCCTGAAACGCTCATGCCTGCTCTGCTTGAATTGGAGCAGGAATATTCCCGTGTGAAAAAAGACCGGCGCTTCCAGTCCGAACTGGCCTATTATTTAAAGTACTACGTCGGTCGACCAACCTCGCTTTACTTTGCTCAACGACTCACGAAGCGATTGGGTGGAGCGAAGATCTATTTGAAGCGCGAAGACCTTTGTCATACCGGGGCCCATAAAATCAATAACGCGATCGGGCAAGGTCTTCTGGCCCAGCGGATGAAGAAGCCGCGCATCATCGCTGAAACCGGAGCCGGACAGCATGGGGTGGCAACGGCGACCGTCGCGGCGATGTTCGGGCTTCAATGTGAAATTTATATGGGGACCGAAGACATGCAGCGCCAGGCGCTGAACGTCTTCCGGATGAGATTGCTCGGCTCGACCGTCACGGGTGTCGACGCCGGAAGCCGCACGCTCAAGGATGCCATCAGCGAAGCCATGCGAGATTGGACGACGAATATCCGAACGACCCATTACATTCTCGGTTCAGTCCTCGGGGCCCATCCCTATCCGATGATGATCCGTGATTTCCAATCCGTCATCGGACGTGAAACTCGGCGACAGATCCTGGCGGCAGAAGGCCGGCTGCCGGATTGCCTCATTGCCTGCGTCGGCGGTGGCAGCAATGCTATGGGACTCTTCCATGCGTTCATCCGGGACAAGAAGGTGAAGATGGTCGGCGTTGAAGCCGGCGGCATGGGGGTCGCGAGCGGAAAGCACGCCGCGCGTTTTGCCGGAGGAAAGCCGGGAGTCTTGCAAGGCACCATGACCTATCTGCTCCAGGGTGACGACGGACAGGTTAATCTGACCCATTCGGTTTCAGCCGGGTTGGATTATGCCGCGATCGGTCCCGAGCATAGTTATTTACGGGATCAAGGTCGAGCCGAATACACCTCGGTGACCGATGACGAAGCCATGGCGGCGTTCGATCTGCTGGCCAGAGAAGAGGGGATCATGCCTGCCCTGGAAAGCGCCCATGCCGTTGCCCACACGGTGAAGGTGGCGCCCACGATGAAGAAGAACCAGCTTCTGGTTGTGAATCTATCCGGTCGTGGAGATAAGGATGTCCAACATGTAGCCAAAATTCGAGGGATCACGCTGTGACATCGAGGCTTGACCGTACCTTTGCAAAGCTTCGGCAGCGAGCTGAGAAGGCCCTCATTGCCTATGTGATGGCAGGCGACCCCTCACTGCAAGAGACCGAACAACTTGTCGTGGAGTTAGAACATGCCGGGGCCGATATCATTGAACTGGGTGTCCCGTTTTCCGATCCCATCGCCGATGGTCCCGTGATCCAACAGGCGGCAGAACGAGCCTTGCGCAGTGGGACATCGCTGCGCACGATCCTTCCCATGGTCACACGCCTCAGGGCCAGAACCCAAATTCCACTGGTCTTGATGGCCTACTACAATAATATTCACGCGTTCGGTGCTGAACGGTTCTGCCATGAGGCCGCCCAAGCCGGTGTTGACGGCCTGATCATGCCTGACATGCCGCCGGATGAAGCAGGCCCTCTCAAAGGGCCGGCCGCAGCGGCTGGACTTCAACTGATTTTTCTTCTTGCCCCCACGAGCACGGCAGAACGACGGACATTTGTGGCGCGCAAGTCACAGGGCTTCGTCTATTACGTTTCGCTGACCGGAATCACCGGCGCAAAACTGCTCAACATGGCCGATGTGGGTAAGAACGTCGAGAAAATCAGGAAGGTCACCCACCTTCCGGTGGCGGTCGGCTTCGGGGTTGCGACGCCGGAGGACGCTGCCAAGGTCGCGGCCATTGCCGATGGGGTGATCGTCGGCAGCGCTATCGTCAAGCTGATTGCCGCACACCAACAGAAACCAGAAATGGTGAAGCATGTGGGTGAATTTGTGCGCTCATTGAAAAATGCCATGCGAGCGGCTCAGCCAAAAACACGCTAGCAGGATGCTGAAAAAAGCCTGCCAGCGGCGTTCTCGCATCGCTCAGAAGCTCAACGTACCGAAGCGTACGCCTCGCCTCCTCGCTCGCTGCAGCCTTGCTGGACAGCCTTTTTGAGCATCCTTTGCGGTGCTCTCACCTTGAGCAGAAGAGGTGGGGTCATTGCTTGACCTCAACCGAGTAAACGAGACAGACCAAACAAACCGAATAGACCAAATGAACAAGAGACGGGGCGGGGACTATTGCTTGGCTTGGGGAGGCATGGCCTTAATCATCTCAGCAGCCAGCTCTTTCGCGACATCTTTTAAATTCGGCCGATAGAACATATAGCTGCTCGATCGCTCATGTCGCGCTTTCCATACGGTGGTGCCTGTGGTGGCATCGACCAGACGGAGGCTCAGGCCCACGCGACCGACATTGTCGCCTTCTTTGCGCATGTATTCCCAGGAGTTCACCCGTACGACTAGGAACGAGTCCACGTTCAGCGCCTTGCCCAATTTCACAGCGGCGTCCTTGTCGGACTGACCCGTCATTTCGAGACGTGAGAAGTAGAACACCAGCGCATCGAACGCTTCTTTCGAACCCTGGAAGATATCCGTCACATTTTCAGGAGACACCACACGCTCGATATTGGCGGTCTTGTTCAGGTCGTTGGATAAGACCTCTTGAATATCCTCGCGTGCGCTGTCGTATTGACTCGCCATGGGGGGGAGCACAGCAATGGCTTGAGGCCGGAACATTCTCGCCCCTGGGCCCTCCCACACTTCCTGCAAGCCGCCACAGCCGGCGACTAGGAGTAGAAGAAGGCAGAGGGAGACGGCACGTCGCAGGTGATGAAGCATGAATATGGTTCAGTATACCATTAGAATGTCAAAGAGACAGAGCCCGATACCAGCGCGCCCTTTTCTCGGAAGTCATACCCCCCGCCCACATCGACACGGAGTGGAAAGATCCGTAGGCCTAACCCTGCAGTAGGGGTGAATGGTGTCCCGGTATCCTGCATATTCTTGAAGGCGCCGAGGCGAAACGACATGAATTCAGAGAAGATGGTCTGTTCTGCTCCTACGCTCAACACCTGGCTCTTGATGCCTGGGACAAACGTCTTATTCGAGGTAGCATCCACATCTGCCGTCAACGTCAGCGAAGAATAGGGGTTGATGGCGACACCGCCTCGAACCTGGGGGCCCAGTTTCAGTTCTCCTCCGCCGGGAGCATCAAAGGTCGGTTGATTGATGTCTTTCGCCACCACGCCAAAGCGCAGCCATGAGGATGGACGATAGATGGCGCCCACGTCGATACCAAAGGCCGTCGAGAGCGTGGGTTTCCCAAAGTTGTCCGTAATTGAAACGTCGGTTCCTCCGGTGAGTGTCGTGCTCCCGCTGGAGGCGGCGCCTTGAAGAATTTTTCCCGTCACACCGAAAGAAAACGTCTTATCGGAAAAGGCATAGGCATAAGAGAATGCCAACTGTCTGGCCTCAAACCCAGGGAGGGCCATTGCACCGGTCAAACTTACAATTGAGCCGTTAAGAGTCGCCGCCGCTGGAGTACTCACAAATCCGCCACCTGTTGCAACGTCAGAGATGTTCAAACCGAATGCATGCTCGCCCAGATGTCCTTTGACATAGAGACCAGCCGACCCATTAATGGATACCGTGGCGCCAGGTCGATTGATCCGATTGGCGATGTCTTGGGCCTTGGCTTGATTAGCAGGGGAGGGATCGTTCGGATTGAACTTTTCGAGGTCGTGGACGGCGTCGGCGATGCCCAGACGATCGATCACTTGTCCACCGCCTTGAATCCTGATATCCACCGTCTGGGTCATCGCTAGCCCGGCAGGGTTCCAATAGGTGGCCAAGGCATCCGTCGTCACAGCCACGCCAGCCCCGCCCATGCCCATCGCTCGAGGCCCGACGACAACGAATTCTAGGGCCATCGCCTGCGCAGGAATCACCAGGCCCACCAAGATCGCAACGGCACGAACTGATCGATAATAAGACATAGAAGGACAACTCCATGCGAGTTGAGATGTTTTGCTGAGTCTATTGGATGAAATGGATCTCGTCAAGGTTTGACGGGACAGTCCTATAGATGTATCGATGGGTTGGTCTGGTACGGGGAATCTCCTGTGAAGACGTCAAGATGACATAGCATCTCTTACACAATCTGACCATCCTGCATATGAACAATACGGTCGGCTTGGGCCGACAGCTTATCGTTATGGGTGACGATCACGAAGGTCGTCCCGCGGGCTTTGTTCAGTTCACGCATCATGGCAAAGAGCGCCTCGCCTGTATGTGTATCCAAATTTCCGGTCGGTTCATCAGCCAACACGAGATCAGGCTTCTGCAAGAGGGCTCGTGCGACCGCCACGCGCTGCTGTTCACCGCCGGAGAGCTCACCGGGCTTGTGATGTAGCCGAGCTCCCAGCCCGACCTCCTGTAACAACGCGACGGCTTCCGGTTCAATATCTACCTGATGCCGTCGCTGGATCAGAGCCGGCATACAGGTGTTCTCAAGCGCAGTGAACTCCGGAAGGAGGTGATGAAACTGGAAGACAAACCCGATACGCCGATTCCGAAAGTCCGCCTGTTCACCTTCCGACATGTGAAACATATCCTGGCCGTCGAAGTGGACCGTCCCTGTCGTAGGACGATCGAGCGTCCCAATAATATGGAGCAGTGTGCTCTTTCCAGCTCCCGAAGCCCCGATAATCGCAATCAACTCCCCCCGCTGAATCTGTAGATTGACGCCTTTCAGCACCGTGAGGGTCTGCCCGCCCATCGGGAACGATTTGTACAGATCGGTGACGGTGATCACGCCGGAGCTCCAGAATGAAAGAAACATGATGGAGGGGTCGGCATGATCATTCGTAGCGCAGCGCGGCCACCGGTTCGAGCTTGGCTGCCTGGAGCGAAGGGTAGACTGTGGCGGCAAAGCTAATCACAATTGCGGAGCCCGCCACAAGAAAGACATCCATCGCTTGTACATGGACGGGGATCCGCGAGATGTAATAGACGGTGGGATCGAAGGTCCAAAATGTCTGGATCAGCCAGAGAAACGCGTAGCCGAGCGGAATGCCGATGGCTGTCCCAGACAGGCCGATGATCAATCCGTTCAGCATGAAAATGCGCCGAATGCTCTTGCGTGTCGCGCCCATGGCCTTGAGGATCGCAATTTCCTTTTGTTTCTCCGTGACGATCATGGTGAGAGTGCTTATGATGTTGAAGGACGCCACGATCGTGATCAGCACCAACAACAGAAACATCATCGTCTTTTCGAGCTTGAGCGCCGAGAAAAGATTACGATTCATCTGCATCCAGTCGCGCGCTCCATAGGCGAAACCGAGCGACTGCTCCACGGAACGGGCCGTCTCCGCTGCACGGAAAACGTCCGTGACTTTAATTTCAATGCCCGTGACGGTCTGCCCCATGCTGAAAAACTTTTGCGCCTCCGCGAGATCGATGTAGGCCAACGACGAATCGTACTCGTACATACCGGATTGAAACAGGGCGACCAACGCGAAGGTCCTGATCTTCGGCACCATGCCGATCGCACTGATTGGGCCGACAGGGGACACCACGTTGACCGTATCGCCGACAAAGACACCGAGTCGCAGCGCCAATTCCTTGCCCAGGATGATGCCGGGTTTTTCTGTCTCGACCGCCGGGCTGGTGGGATCGTCGGCCGGTGATTGCCTCACCTTGACCGGTCGGCTGAGGTCGGCTAACTGTCCAGTCGAAAGGTTCTTGGCCAGTTCGGTCACCATACTCTCGCGTTGCGGATCGATGCCGCGGATCACGATGCCTTGCACACCGGTTTGGGTCGTGAGCAAGACCTGCTTGAGCACAAACGGGGTTGCCGCCACGACACCCGGCACGGTTACGACCTGCTTGGTGACAGGATCGTAACCGCTCATGCTATCCTTTATCCGATCCTGCACGATGATATGGGCCGTCGTCCCAAGAATCTTGGCCTGAATGTCCTCTTTAAAACCGGTCATGATGCCGACTGTCCCAATCAGGGCGGCCACACCGAGTGTAATCCCGGCAATGGAGACCACGGTGTTCAATGAAATCGTCCGATTCCGACGCTTCGCGCGCAGATACCGCAACCCGACAAAAATTTCGTAGGGGAGGGCCACCGTTATTTCTCGGGTCTCAATTGTGGGAAGAAAACCACGTCGCGGATCGAACCTTGGTTGGTAAAGAGCATGATCAACCGGTCGATGCCGATGCCTTCGCCCGCGGTCGGAGGCATGCCGTACTCCAAGGCTCGCAGGAAGTCTTCATCGACCAGATGCGCCTCATCGTCTCCCGCCGCCCGCTGCGCCGCTTGCCCTTCGAACCGTTTCCGTTGATCCAGTGGATCGTTCAACTCTGAAAAGGCGTTCGCAATTTCTCGACCGGCGATGTAGAGCTCGAAGCGATCGGTCAATGCCGGGTTCGAATCTTTGCGCCGTGCCAGCGGGGAAATTTCAATCGGGTAGTCGGTAATGAACGTTGGTTGCTGCAGATTGGGCTCCACCGTTTCCTCAAAGATTTCGTTCACGATATTGAAGAGCGGCCATTTCGGATCGACCGCGATGCCCAGATTTTTGGCCGCTGCAATCGCTTTGTCCTTATCCTCAAGGACGGATGGATCGAGGTTGTTCACCCACAGAATTGCCTGATGATACGACCAGCGGCGCCACGGAGGCGTGAGTGTGATCTCTTTGCCCTGATAGTCGATGACCGTCTTGCCCAGGACCTGCTGCGCCAACGAAGAGACGAGTTCTTCCGTGAGGATGATCAAGTCCTGGTAGTCGGCATAGGCAACGTAAAACTCCAGCATCGTGAATTCCGGGTTGTGAATCGTTGAGATGCCTTCGTTCCGGAAGTTCCGATTGATTTCGAACACGCGAGGGAAGCCGCCCACGATCAACCGCTTCAAATAGAGTTCCGGCGCGATGCGGAGATAGAGGTCGGCGCCGAGCGCATTATGGTGCGTGACAAAGGGTTTCGCCGCAGCGCCTCCGGGAATCGGATGCATCATCGGCGTCTCGACTTCAAGGAAGCCTCGTTCGATCAAGTAGGCACGAATGCCGGCGATGATTCTGCTGCGCGTGATAAAGATGCCATGGACCTCAGGATTGGCAATCAAGTCGACATAGCGCTGTCGATAGCGGGTTTCCACATCCGTCAACCCGTGCCACTTTTCTGGAAGCGGTCGGAGGGCTTTGCTCAAGAAGGTCAGCTGTGTGACATCGACGGTGAATTCATTTGTCTTCGTACGAAAGAGGGTGCCGGTCACGCCGATCCAATCGCCCAAGTCGAGCAGCTCGGCGACCCGATAGCCCTGCTCTGAGAGATGATCTTTCTTGAGATAGACCTGCAGCCGGTCGGAACCGTCTTGCAGCACCGCGAAGCCCGCCTTGCCGAAGCGCCGCAAGGCGACGATACGCCCGGCGAAGGTGCAGGAGATCTTCTCTTCTTCCAGTACCTCTTTGGTTTTCTCGGCATGGAGCTTGATCAGTTGGCCAGCTCGATCCTTCACTTCGAATCGTGTGCCGTAGGGTGCCACGCCCGCTTCACGCAAGGAGTTGAGTTTCTTGATGCGCTGCTGCTGTTCGTTCAGTTCATCCATTAATAATGTGCGCCTTTGTCTATCTTCTTTCCTCGGTCAGCTCTCGAACTCGTCCGTTTCCGACTGTTGATAGCTGAGAGCGGTTATCCCAAGCTGCTTCATCTTCAGATAGGCCTCGATGAACCCGTCCAGATCACCGTCCATGACGGCGGTTACCTGGCCGACTTCGTAGCCAGTCCGGTGATCTTTGACCATCTGATAGGGCTGGAATACATACGATCGAATTTGGCTGCCCCAGGCAATATCCTTTTTCTCGCCGACGATCGCATTGAACTCCGCCTCTTTTTTTTTCAGTTCAAGTTCATAGAGGCGCGATTTCAAGATCTTCATCGCGCCGTTGCGATTCTGGAGCTGCGACCGTTCGTTCTGACATTGCACCACGATCCCGGTCGGCAGGTGCGTTATGCGGATGGCCGTCTCGACCTTATTCACATTCTGGCCGCCGGCTCCGCCGGCTCGAAAGGTATCGATCCTGAGCTCTTTGTCTTCGATCACGAGGTCGCTATCGTCATCCACCTCAGGATAGACGAATACCGAGGCAAAGGAGGTATGGCGCCGCTTGTTCGCATCGAACGGTGAAATGCGTACCAGCCGGTGCACACCCGCCTCGGCCTTGAGATACCCGTATGCATAGGGCCCGGACACGGACAGGGTTACGCTTTTCACTCCCGCTTCTTCTCCAGGGAGCAGGTCCAGCGTTTTAACCGTGAATTTCTTGCTCTCAGCCCAGCGGACGTACATGCGCAGCAGCATCTGCGCCCAGTCCTGCGATTCCGTTCCGCCGGCGCCAGGATGGATCGCCACAATCGCATTGTTGGAGTCCAGTTCGCCCGAGAGCAGAAGTTCAAGCCGGAGGGCGGCGAGCTTCGGCTCAAATTGATCCAGCTCGAACGTCAACTCCTTCGCGAGCCCGGCGTCGTCGCTTTCTTCTGCCAACTCGAATAATGCGCTCAGATCGTTCATCTTCCCATCGATATCCCTCCACTGCTGGAGGTCGCGCTCAATCGTGGATTTCTTCCTGCTGATCTTGGCAGCCTTCTGAGCGTGGTTCCAAAAATCAGGCTGCGCCGTCTGCTGTTCCAGATGTGCCAGCTCGGCCGTCATGCGAGCGAAGTCAAAGATGCCCCCGTAGTTCCGATACCAATTGCTCGACAGCCCGCACACGATTCTTTACCTCATCCAACATGGAGCGATCCTTTCTGGTTATACCGGAGTGACAGCCACTGCGTCGGGCTCAGATCCCTTGGTGCGGGAAAAGCCGAACAGGCACAAAAGCGCGCAGATTATAACACAGCCGTAGGCAAACACATCGCCGTGCCGGCTGTAAAACGTATGCGGGCGCCAGACCTGCATCGTAGCCTTGACGGCCTGCTCCGTGAAAATCGGTGTCGCCTCAACGATGTGCCCGAACGGATCGATGAACCCGGAAATGCCGGTGTTGGCTGAGCGAGCAAAGGCCAAATGATTCTCGACTGAACGAAACACCACCATCGAAAAATGTTGCGCGGCTGCCGAGGAGGAGCCAAACCAGGCGTCGTTCGTCACGGTCACCAAGAACTCCGCCCCATTCGCTGCGAATTGCCGCACCAGGTTCGGAAAGATCACTTCGTAGCAGATCGCCACCCCGAAATTTATCGGTCGCGGCGGTGTCTCCACCATGCCTGCAGCCGCAGACCGGGGCTTCGGCGTCAACGTCAAGACCGTCGGGCCAGTTCCCGCTTCGAAATCGCCGATCCCTTCCACCAATTTGTCGAGGAAAAACAGGAGCGAAGATTTGAACGGAATATATTCTCCGAAGGGGACCAGATGCTGTTTGTCGTAGCGCCCCAGCAACTGGCCGTCGGGGGAGAGGAGGTACGCACTGTTCAACAGATATGGCCGCCGATCCGGATAGAAACGCAGGGCGGGGCTTCCAAACAAGATCGGTGCCTGAGCGCGATTTGCCAACGCAATGAGTTGCAGCTGATAGACCGGCTCACGCTCAAAGACGAACGGTGTTGCCGCCTCGGGCCAGATCACCAGATCTGTGGCACGGCCGAGCTGTTCCGTCAGCCGGTCAAAGCGTGCGAGAGTCTCCTCTCGATAGGCGGTATCCCACTTCACCCCCTGATCGACGTTCGGCTGCACAACTCCCACGCTGATGGACGATCGGGGAATATCAGAAGAAGGTGCTCCAGATAACGTCGCAAGACCATATTCCCACGAGAGAGTCACCAGCAATGCCGCCATTGCCACGAGTTCCCAGGGGAGCTTTGCCGGACGGAATCCCCGGAACAGCGGCATCAGCCAGGACAAGAATTCAGCCAGTGCGACATTCACCAGCACAATGAGGAACGAGACTCCGTACACACCCATGTGATCCGCAATCTGAATCACCTCAGTCTGGCGATATTGAGAGTAGCCGAGGAGGCCCCAGGGCAAACCGCTCAGAACGTACGTCCGGATCAGTTCGAGGCTCACCCACAAGCAGGGAACCGCGAAGAGACCGTAGCGAGGAATCAGGGTCCGAAACCAGACGGCCCCGGCAGAATAGAGACCGACATAGAGGCCAAGGTAGATTGTGAGCAGCAACATGATGCCGTAGCTGATCACCAGCGGGACCTTGCCGTAGGTGTTCATGGTGGTGACCACCCAGGCCATCATGCCGGTAAAGGCAATCGTGCCGGATAGCCAGCCGATCAAAAACGCCTGCGTCTTGCTCTTGCCGTCAAACGCCCAATGCAACGGCACGAGGGCGATCCAGGCCAACAGTCCAAGATCAGATTTCGGAAAACTCAGCGGGAGAAACAGCCCACTCGCGCCGGCAAGGACGAGTGAACGCGCGAGGGAATGGGTCATGAGCCGCACCTTAGCGAAAGCCAGAGAGGGATGCAACTTCCGGTTTGGAGAGGATCTCTTGCTTGCGCCGTCACGGACGAGGCGAAACATTTTGGGTTGACGGACACCAGTTGAACACCTATAAGTAAGAGTGAAAATCTGGCATCCGTACGCGCGGGACGAGATGGAGCCGCCCAAAGTGATAGAGCCAGACTATCCTGAACCTGACGGAGCGGTGCGACCAATGATCACAACAACTAGGAGGCTATACCATGAATCAAAGAGTCATCAGTCTGTGTCTGTGTCTGAGCCTCATGCTTCTGTTTGCAGGCTGCGCTAGTAAGAAAGTTGCTTCCTCGTCCGGCGATCAGTCTGGTCAGGCCAAGACCGAGGCGATTCAACCGGACGCGATCAAGACGGTACCGCTGGAGCGCTCGTTTGACCGGCCATCTGGCAGTCTACCATCCAATCGCTCGCTCTCACCGAGCACAGCGTCTGACAGCAATGCATTGGGCGACGTGTTCTTCGATTACGACCGGTTTCAAATCCGTAAGGATGCCATGCCGGTGTTGGACGCCAATGCCGGATGGTTTCGCGCCAATGGGAGCAAAACCGTGCTGATCGAAGGCCATTGCGATGAACGAGGCACCGTGGCGTACAACCTCGTCCTGGGCGAGAAGCGGGCGCGCGCCGCCAAGAAGTATCTCCAGGACCTGGGCGTCCAGGCCTCGCAGCTCCAGATCACGAGCTACGGAGAAGCGAGGCCCTTCTGCAAGCAGCAGAACGAAGACTGTTATCAACAAAATCGTCGCGCACATTTCGTGTCGAAATAATAGATGTCTCAACCGGAGACCCCACTATTCGAATCAGACCATCGCATCACGAAGGAGGGATACGTGAGGCACTATCACATCGTAGGAATCGGGCTCCTCGGGATCATCTTAGCGACCGGTTGTGCAGGCAAGGGCGAGCGCATCGATCTGAAGGTCCCAATAGCGAGCAGGGCCGATGAGAAGGTCGTAGCGATGAGTTCCGCGACCGTCGCGATTCAGCCTTTTGAAGACAATCGCACCGACCGATCGCACCTCGGCACCAGAGTTCACTTATGGGGTGGGGAGAGCCACTTCAGCCTCCCCAGCGGCAGCCTCGGCGAGGCTACCGCACAGGCCTTCGCTGACTATCTCAAAGGAAAAGGCTGGAACGCCACCGTCGCCGAAGGCAACGGAGCAGTCGGGGCAGACATGACCATCACCGGCAAACTTGTCGATGTCGGCGTGGATGCCAAGAGCGGTATCGGACAGACCACCCTTAACGCCAAAAATCGGATGGTCGTCCAAGTGAAGAATCACGCTGACGGCAGTCAAGTCCGTGAGACCCTCACCAGTGCCGGGACCAACCAGGTCTTCTGGTTCGACCCCGAGGATGCCCAGGAGCTGTTCAACGAACTGTACAACAAGAATTTCGAGAAGTTCGTGACGGACACCAAACTCGACGGCAAGATCCTCAAGCTCCGGTAACGGAGTTCTCTATCTCTAGGTGGGGGATCATGCGATGAAGGGAATCCAGCCCTTCAAGATCGCCCCTGATTCGTACACGAAACAGGAACATTGTGAGTAACCAGGATCGACGAAAACATCGCCGGGTGCTGGCACAGGTGCAGGGATTTCTGTTGGGAAACTCGCATGAGATCGAAGCGGTCACCCTTGACCTCTCAGTCGGTGGCGCCAAGTTCGATTGTGACATCGAAGTCTACCCCGGCAAGGTTATCCGTGTGCGACTGGTCATTCCCGGCGTGGAGGAGCCGGTTTCGATCGAAGATGCGCGCGTGCAGTGGGTCGGAGAGGACACATTCGGGGTCTCGTTTCAGAACGTCCGACCAGACGAACTCGATGAACTCGAGCAGCTCATCGATGAATACGAAGAGGCCGAAGGCAGCGGTCACGCTTAGTGCGCCAATGCTTGACTGACCTATATAGGAAGAATATCGTATCGCTGTGGGGGGAGCTTAACGCCCTGAGGGAATATGGATCATCAGGGGATCGAGCGTCGGGATGGTGTGCAAGCCCAGCTTGACTGGGAAGCCTAAAGTCCCGCCAAGATCTCCGCCGTACCTATGTTATCCTCGGTAGGTGCGCGCTCCTCCCACCCTAACAGGCTGCTGATAAAGTCCGCCAGCGGAAGAAGACCGTTATTTGGTTTATCTGGTTTGTCTCGTTTGTTTGGTTGAACCAGACAGACCAGATGAACCAGATCAACCATTCCCGGTCCCGCCCGTCTCGTGCAGCTATCCTGCGGGAAAGTAATATCTATCACGGAAACTCAAAGAGAAGGACTGGCTGGCCTAGACCCGCCAGTCCTTCTTTATCACCGCGTCCTGTGGTCAGTATTTAGCTCTCGGGTAACAGCAGATAGAGCCCGACCACAATGATCGGCGCCGCCACATACATGGCCTTCTTCCCGAAGCTATCGTAGACGCCATAGATCAAGATCGCGGCCATGAAGGTGAAGTAGAGCATTCCGATTCCCCGATACCCTGCACTATGTTCCGCCGCCAGGGCAAGCGTGGGCGATCCCAGGGTCAGCATGGCCGAAAGGGCTGCCAGTCGTTTCATCTCAGTCTCCTTCTCGATGATATTAATTCCCACGATGTCATATCGATGGTGGCTACCGCTGCAGAGATCAACAACGTCTTAATGGCGAAAGATACCAGGAGGGCGCACCTCTATTCCTCAATAATTCCCTGTGGTTGGATTGGCAAAGGCGACATTGGATCACAGTGCACATTGGCCCTTCATAAATTGCGGCCGTATTTTGCGCCTTTCACCTCGGAAAATCAAACTGACCCGTAACGGAACTACATGCCCTAGGATCGATAGCTTGCGTTAATGCGGATATAGTCAAACGACAGATCGGTCGTCCACATCTGGGCCCGGTGACGACCTTGCCCCAGCCCTACGGCAATCGTAAATTCTTTCTGGCGAAAGACCTTTGCGACTCGACGTTCTGCAACGAGTCCGAGTCCAACTCCTCGCTGTACCATCTGGACCCCGCCAAACCATAGATTCAGCTTCGAGGGGGTAATCGGGACCCCGGCTCGTCCGATCGCCGCCATCACGCGACCCCAATTGGCATCCTCGCCGAACAAGGCGGTTTTAACCAAGTTCGAAGTCGCAATGGTTTCGGCCACCTGCCGTGCCTGTGCCACGGTGGCCGCCCCGGTCACCTCAATGTTCACCACCTTGGTGACGCCCTCCCCGTCGCGACAAATGGCCAGCGCGAGTGCTTGGCAGGCTTCTGTTAGGAGCAGCAGGAACCGACGGAAGGCGACCGTACCTTCTTTGATCGTGCGGTTTTCAGCCATGCCGTTCGCCAAGCACAGGACGGTATCGTTGGTGCTCGTGTCGCCATCAACCGAGATGCAATTAAATGATTCGTTGATCGCCAGGCTGAGCGCCTGTTGAAGGGCGCTCCTCGTGATCGAGGCGTCTGTGGTGAAATAGGCCAGCATCGTGGCCATGTTGGGATGGATCATTCCAGAGCCCTTGGCCATCCCGCCAATGGTAATCAAGCGACTGCCGATGCTGTCCTGAAGGACGATGGATTTCGGGCGCAGATCGGTCGTCATGATCGCCCGAGCGGCATCCAGGCCTCCACAGTCGCTGAGCTGACTGAGCAGCTGCGGTATGCCCTTGACGATTCGATTGACCGGCAACACACGACCGATCACTCCGGTGGACCCGATGAAAACATGGTGTGAGGGGACTCTCATGTGTCGTGCGAGCAACACTGCGGTTTTCTTTGCGGCTGCTAATCCCTTGGCGCCGGTACAGGCGTTCGCATTACCGCTGTTGACGAGAATGGCCCGTCCGATTCCCTGGCGCAGGTGCAGGCGATCGACAATGACCGGTGCCGCGACCACCTGATTTAGCGTGAAGACCCCGGCGATGGGACCGCTCTGTTCTGAGACGACGAGCGCGAGGTCGAGCAGACCTGGTTTCTTAATGCCGCAATGGATGCCGGCTGCGCGGAACCCCTGCGGTGCGGTAATCCCGCGGCGTGGAGATGCGGCTAGTGATCTCATGGCCATACTCGTCAAGAGCTGTCCTGCTAAATGTGGATTAGGGATAGGCAGCGGGAGCCGTCAAGCCTGTCTCCTCAGGGATGCCCAGCATGAGGTTCATGGCCTGAATGGCCTGGCCTGCGGCACCTTTCACAAGATTATCCAGCGCGGCTACCGTAATGACTGATCCTGCACGGGGGTCTAGATAGACCCCGATGTCGCAATAGTTGGAGCCCTTGATGTAGCGCGGATTCGGCATCATGTCTTCCTGGACTCTGACGAATCGCTCACCTTTGTAAAAGGTTCGATACAGTGTCCGCAAGTCTGGCAGTGTCATCGGACTCTTAAGCCGGCAGTAGGTGGTGCTCAAGATGCCGCGGTTCATCGGTACGAGGTGCGGGGTGAATGTCACGATCGGCTGTGCGACAACCGTTCCCGATGGCTGAAATACGCGTCGAAGCAACCCACCAAGTTCTTGTTCGATCTCAGGGGTGTGGCGGTGCTGCCCGATTTTGTAGGGCTCTAAGGATTCATGGGCTTCCGGAAAATGGTAGGGGAGAGCCGGACTTCGCCCCGCGCCAGAAATGCCGGATTTCGCATCGATGATCACGGTGTGTGGTTGCACGAGATCCTGGGCGAACAGCGGGGCCAACTGCAGAATGGCGGCAGTCGGGTAACAGCCAGGCGAGGCCACCAACTTTGCTTTGGCAATGGCGGCTCG
>JBGPVY010000175.1:0-6620 GCA_041491905.1 Nitrospiraceae bacterium
AGAATTTCCAATCCGGGCAATGACGGCAGCATCAAGTCGACGATCAGTAAATCGTAGTTGGTGTTGAGGGCCATCTCAAGGCCCTTCGCGCCGTCTTCACACAAATCGACGGCGTAGCTCTCCTCTTCAAGCGCGCGCTTGATGAAACAGCCGACTTTGGTTTCGTCTTCAATGACTAGAATGCGCATAGTTGTCGATGGAGGATTATACCAAACCTGTGCCTACAATTGGTTTGTCTGGTCCATCTGGTTGATTTGGTTCATCTGGTTAGTTTCGTTCAACCAAAAAACCAGACAAACCAGACAAACCAAATAGACCAAACAAACCAGATAGACCAGATAGACCAGACAACGGTCTTTTTATGCCGGCGGAAAGCGCGTGATGGTCACAGGCTCATAGGTCAAGGCCGTTCCCTCGGGAGTCCGTCGGATGAGGCTGTGTGTCAACCAATGCTGATTATCGCGCTTCGGGAAGTCCGACCGGTAATGGGCCCCGCGGCTTTCCGTCCTGGCGAGGGCGCTGGCGACGATGGTCTCCGCGACATCGAGCAGGGACTGGAGTTCAAGGGCTTGCACGAGATCCGTATTAAACACCCGCCCTTTGTCCTGCACCGTGACGGAGGCGGCGCGATGGGTCAGTGCAATGAGTGCCGAGATCGCAGCAGACATGGATTCGCGAGTCCGAACGAGGCCGAGATTGAGGCTCATCAACTGGCCGAGTTCTTCCCGAATCTGCCAGGCTCGGACCGATCCCTCCTCTGCCAGCAGACGCTGGACGCGACGCTGCTCGGTTGTGAGCTGGTCTGTTGTGAGTGCCTGTGGCGCGACGGTTCGAGCGTACTCTCCGGCTCGAATTCCGGCGCGCCGACCAAACACAATCGTCTCAAGGAGTGAATTGCCTCCGAGCCGATTGGCGCCGTGCACACTGACGCAGGCACATTCACCGGCCGCGTAAAGGCCGGTGATGCCTGTTTCAGTCCATTGATTGGTCCGGACGCCACCCATCTGATAGTGCGCGCCGGGGCGGACAGGAATGGGAGTCTCGATGGGATCGAGGCCGGCAAACTCAATAGCGAGTTCTCTGATCTGAGGGAGCCGTTCGAGAATGCGCTGGCGTCCAAGGTGCCGCAAGTCAAGCAACACGCACCCATCGACCCCGCGGCCTTCGAGGATTTCTTGCCCGATGGCCAATGAGACAGTGGAGCGGGTGGCCAGTTCCATCTGCTGCGGAGCATAGGTCTTCATGAACCGTTCACCTAACGTATTCAGGAGGTAGGCTCCTTCTCCGCGAGCCCCTTCGGTGATGAGGATACCCGTGCCCTTGAGTGTGGTGGGATGGAACTGGACAAATTCCATGTCCGCCAGCGGAGCACCGGCACGATACGCGAGCGCCATGCCGTCACCGGTGTTGATCACGGCGTTCGTGCTCGTCAGGAAGACGCGCCCGCTGCCTCCCGTGGCCAAGATGACGGCTTTGGCCCCGATCGCGCGCAACCCTCCATGGATCAGGTCCCATGCCACGACTCCCCGACAGGCGCCGTCTTCCACGATCAACGCTGTGACATACCACTCTTCATACACGGCGATGCGCCGTTTGAGCAGCTGTTCGTACATGGCGTGGAGGATGGCATGGCCGGTACGATCGGCGGCGTAGCAGGTGCGTGGGAAACCCGCTCCGCCGAACGGACGTTGGGCGATACGTCCCTGTTCGTCGCGACTGAAGATGACTCCCAGGCGTTCTAGTTCGAGAATGTCGTCAGGAGCTTCGCGACACATGGCCTCGATGGCAGCCTGATCGCCGAGATAGAGCCCGCCCTTCGTGGTATCGAAGGCATGGGCTTCCCAGGAGTCGTGCTCTCCCAGTGCCGCATTGATGCCCCCTTGCGCAGCCACAGAGTGACTGCGAACCGGATGGACCTTGGATATCACGGCGACGTCGAGATCCGGCGGTGCGGCAACCGCCGCCCTCATCCCTGCCAGACCGGCTCCGATGATAAGAACGTCGTGTAGTTTCACAGCCTCCCGGATACCTGTCTTTGTGTCATGTGAGTCCGCAAGGGACAGGAAACTCCCCTAGCAGGCTGCGGACAAACCATTTCAGCACAGTAGAACTTCGATGTCCGCATGTCTGGAACAAGAAGGGAACGCCCCCGCAGGATGCTCAAAAAGTCTGTCCAGCAAGGCCGCAGCGAGCGAAGAGGCGAGGCGTACGCTTCGGTACGTTGAGCCTCTGAGCGAAGCGAGAACGACGCTGGCGGACTTTTTCAGCATCCTGCTAGATTGTCCGCACTCATACGTGACTCTCAGTCCAAAGGCAAGCCCAGAAGCGATCGATCAACCCCTTGGAGAATAGGGGTGAGCATGGTACTCTGGGCCGTGAGTGGGTCAGTCAGCACATTAGGGATCTCAACCGACGAGGCATATCCGAAGGACAAGACGAACGCCATGGCCACACCGGACTTTCTGAGCCCGACCGACACGTTTATCCATCGCCATCTTGGTCCCACCGACGCCGATGCTCGCGAGATGCTTGCCACGCTCGGCTTGCAATCGCTGGGGGAGCTGAGCGAGGCAACCGTGCCCGCCGACATTCGATTGCGGAGGGAATTGGATCTGCCCCTTCACCGAGGCGAACAAGCCGTGCTGGAAGAGATCCGCTCCATCGCCGCAGAAAACAAGATCTACCGCTCCTTGATTGGAATGGGCTATCACGACTGCATTACGCCCGGCGTGATTCAGCGCAATATTTTCGAAAACCCGTCCTGGTATACCCAGTACACGCCCTACCAGGCCGAGATTTCCCAGGGCCGCTTGGAAGCACTCGTGAACTTTCAAACAGTGGTGACCGACCTCACCGGCTTGCCCTTAGCCAACGCCTCGCTCCTGGATGAGGCCACGGCGGCAGCGGAGGCGATGGCCATGTGTCTCGCCATTTCCCGTGCGTCCGGCCACGAACGGACAGAGTTCTTCGCCTCGCAGGACTGTCACCCCCAGACCATTGCAGTGATGCAGACGCGGGCTGAACCACTCGGCATAACCCTGCACGTAGGCCGGACGCAGACCATCAATTTTTCTGACCCTCAGCTAGCCGGCATTCTGTTCCAGTATCCGGCCACCGACGGCTATGTCGGGGATTACAGTGCGCTGGTGACGCAGGCCCACGCGGCCGGGGTTCTTGTGGTGGTCGCCACCGATCTGCTGGCCTTGACCCTCTTGCGCCCACCGGGAGAATTCGGAGCTGACATCGCCGTGGGTTCCAGCCAGCGATTTGGTGTCCCGCTCGGATTTGGCGGCCCCCACGCCGCATTTCTTTCGACCGCTGAAACATTCAAACGGCAGATGCCAGGACGCATCGTCGGAGTGTCCAAAGATGTCACGGGGAAACTTGCCTACCGACTCTCCCTGCAGACCCGCGAGCAACATATCCGGCGTGAGAAGGCGACGAGCAATATTTGTACGGCGCAGGTGCTCTTAGCCATCATGGCAGGTATGTATGCGGTCTACCACGGGCCGGAGGGCCTGCGGCGGATTGCCGAGCGCGTACATGGTTTGGCTGTGGCGCTGGCAGCGGGATTGCGGCAGCTCGGATTCGACGTCGTAGCGGAATCCTACTTCGATACGATTCGGGTTCGTCTAACGAAGATGCAATCCGAGTGCATCTTGATCCGGACCAACGAAGCAGGCATCAATCTTCGCCGGCATGAGGACCACTCCATCGGGATTGCGCTGGATGAGGTGAGCACGGAAGACGAAATCCGTCGCCTGATGGAAATCATTGTCGGCCATGATCGGCTGCCTTTTCAGATGCGGGACTTGAGCTGCAGCGTCACCACAAGTTTCCCGGCGAATCTCACCCGCACCAGCAAGTACCTAACCCACGAGGTGTTCAATCGCTATCACGCGGAGCATGAGATGCTGCGGTATATCCACCGTCTCGGGGCGAAGGATCTGTCGCTCGTCCATTCGATGATCCCTTTGGGATCCTGCACCATGAAGCTGAACGCGACGGCCGAGATGCTGCCGGTCACCTGGCCGGAGTTCTCACGGCTTCATCCCTTTGCGCCGATCGAGCAAACCAAAGGGTATCAAGAGTTGTTCCATCAACTGGAGGCCTGGCTGGCCGAGATCACCGGACTCTCCTCCGTGTCCTTGCAACCGAACGCAGGCTCTCAGGGCGAGTATACGGGGCTGATGGTGATCCGGGCGTACCACCGGAGCCAAAGTGAAGAGCAGCGGGATGTATGCTTGATTCCCCTGTCCGCGCACGGCACGAATCCAGCCAGTGCGGCTATGGTGGGCATGACGGTTGTGACGGTCGCCTGCGATCGACAGGGCAATGTGGATTTAACTGATCTTGAAGCCAAGGCCGCTCAGCATCGCGATCGGCTATCGGCGCTCATGTTGACCTACCCCTCGACCCACGGCGTCTTCGAAACGGGCGTGCGCCGCATCTGTCAGATCGTCCATACGCACGGCGGGCAAGTCTATATGGACGGGGCCAACTTGAATGCCCAGGTGGGGCTCTGTCGGCCCGGGGACATCGGCGCGGATGTCTGCCATCTAAATCTACACAAGACATTCTGTATCCCCCATGGCGGGGGGGGGCCTGGGATGGGACCGATCGTTGCGGCGCGGCATCTAGCGCCGTTTCTTCCCGGCCATCCGGTGACGCAATTGGGCGGGCAAGATTCCATCGGACCGGTGTCGGCGGCGCCTTACGGCAGCCCCAGCATCGTGACGATTTCCTGGGTCTACATCGCCCTGATGGGACGCGACGGCTTGACCAAGGCGACGCAGGTGGCGATCTTGAACGCCAACTACATGGCCAAACGGCTGGAGAAATACTATCCCATCCTCTACAAAGGATCGTCCGGGTTCGTCGCGCACGAGTTTATTCTCGATCTTCGTCAGTTCAAGGAGACTACGGGAATTGAAGCGATGGATGTGGCGAAGCGATTGATGGATTATGGGTTTCATGCTCCGACGGTCTCGTTCCCGGTTGCCGGGACACTCATGATCGAACCGACGGAAAGTGAGTCGAAAGCCGAATTGGACCGGTTCTGCGAGGCGCTGATCTTGATTCATGCCGAGATGCAAGACATCGTCGAAGGCCGCCAGCCGCGCACAAATAATCTGCTGAAGAATGCTCCACACACGGCACAGGTGGTGACGGCCAACGAATGGAATCGACCCTACAGTCGTGAGCAGGCTGCCTTTCCTGCTCCCTGGGTACGCGACCATAAATTCTGGCCCAGCGTGAGCCGCGTCGACGAAGCCTATGGAGATCGCCATCTTGTCTGCACGTGCCCACCGACCGACACCTACTAGATCGGCTGCTGAAAAAGGCTCCTGACTTCGTTCTCAGTCGCGCGCCTCCCTGCGACGTACCGCAAGGGTACGCCTCAGTCGTCCCGCTCCCTGCGGCCTTGTCAGAGAGCCTTTTTGAGCAGCCTCTTGAAGAGAAAGCCGGCGTTGGTTGAGACACTGGGAGCGGCAGTGGGAACAAGCAGTGTGCGGTCCAGGGTAGCGAACCGGGGCACGACGATTGGGAGAGCGCTGTCCACGCCGCGTACACGCGGACGGAACACCGTCATCAGTTATTCTGCCTGTCCTCTTTTTCTGCCTCAGTCATTTCTGAGGATTGAGGAATTTGTATTGGTCTATGAAGACTTTCAGCATTTCGTCCTGTTCTTTCTGAAGATCAGCGAGGCTAAGAGGTTTTGTCTCATAACCGAATTCCTGACCGTAGAACCACGTCGTCGTGATTCTCTTATGACCTGAACGGACCAAAGCAACCTCTTCCAGAAGTTCCAACTTAGGTTGGTAGAACACAATATCCTTGCAATGCTTACTTTCTTTCGACCTTAAACTTAACCGTATGCTCGGATACATGTCTTCCTCTCCCAACTTCAACCCAGCATCGCTGAATTGTTTCATGGCTCTCGCTACCAGGGCTTTGTGAAAGTCTACAGGGCTAAGAAGAAAACCTACCTCGGAGAGGTCTAGCCCTCTGAGTACTTCTTGGCCATACGCCAACCTAGGCGCCTGGAAGCTACTGGTGAGGCACACAAGCAAGATGGCGAGAAATACCGTGACACGGTCAAGATAGCGTATTTGCTTCATGCTCCCTCCAACAGGTCGGTACTTTCATAATCTCACTGGCACTCGGAATCATAGTTGGTACAAGAAAATGGGACAGGCTGAGCTATCTCCGATTCCGTAGACACCCCCGAATGGGAACAGGGTCTGGGTTTCGAACTGCTCTGTGTGGCGCGCGAGGACCGACTGGTCTCTCTTGTTTATCTGGTCCGTCTCGTTTGTTTGGTTGAATCAGACAGACCAGATGAACCAGATCAACCCTCGCCAATCCCGCGCCTCTCGCCTGAACATTGGCGATTGCAGCAGAAGCGCTCATGATTAATGTAGGCTGCGGAAAAACTATGTTGGCACGCCAGAACGTCGATGGTCCGTCCAAGTGGCATAACAGAAGAATATTTACGCAGGATGCTCAAAAAGGCCGTTCAGCAAGGCCGCAGCGAGCGAAGAGGCGAGGCGTACGCTTCGGTACGTTGAGCCTCTGAGCGATGCGAGAACGCCGCTGGCGGACTATTTCAGCATCCT
>JBGPVY010000221.1:0-5036 GCA_041491905.1 Nitrospiraceae bacterium
GCAGGGGATCGAATTCGACTACTGTTGTGTCCATGCGGCCATGGCGCTTCGCGAAGAAGGTATCGAATCGATCATGGTAAATTGTAACCCCGAAACGGTGAGTACAGACTACGACACCTCGGACCGACTCTATTTTGAGCCGTTGACTGAGGAAGACGTCCTCAATATCGTGGAGCGCGAGCAGCCGTTGGGAGTCGTGTTGCAGTTCGGCGGGCAGACGCCCCTCAAGCTCGCGCTGCCCTTGTCCAAGGCCGGGGTGCGAATTTTAGGCACGAGTTCTGAGGCGATTGATCGCGCGGAAGATCGAGAACGATTCCGCGACCTCTTGACTAAGCTCGGGCTCCGCCAAGCGGAAAGTGGCATGGCCCGATCCGTAGACGAGGCTTTTCGGATCGCCTCGCAGATCAGCTATCCGGTCATGGTGCGGCCTTCGTATGTGTTGGGCGGGCGATCCATGCAGATTGTCTACGACGAATCCGGGTTGCTGGAGTATATGGGATCGGCGGTCAAAGCCTCGCCGAAACATCCCGTGCTGATCGACAAGTATCTTTCGGATGCGATTGAAGTTGATGCCGACGCCATTTCAGATGGGACGCACGTCGTGGTGGCCGGGATCATGGAACATATCGAAGAAGCCGGGGTGCATTCGGGGGACTCCGCCTGTTCGTTGCCGCCCTATTCGCTCGGTCAGAAAGTTGTCGAAGAGATTCGCCGACAAATGAAGGCGTTGGTTCTGGAGCTCGGCGTGATCGGTCTGATGAATGCACAATTTGCGGTGAAAGGGGAAACGATCTACGTGCTGGAGGTCAATCCTCGAGGCTCCCGCACTGTGCCGTTCGTCAGTAAAGCCATCGGCGTGCCGCTTGCCAAGCTGGCCATGAAGACCATGGTGGGCAAGAGCCTTCCAGAGCTGGGGTTGATCGAGGCCCCTTCTCCCACGCACTTGTCCGTGAAAGAATCCGTCTTTCCCTTTAATAAGTTCCCGGGGGTGGATGTCCTTTTAGGTCCGGAGATGAAGTCCACCGGAGAAGTGATGGGTATCGACCAGGATTTTGGATGGGCCTTCGCGAAGTCCCAAGCAGGAGCTGGTGCGCCGCTGCCGAAGGGAGGCACGGCATTCATCAGCGTGAAGGAGAGTGATCGTCCGGCGGCTCTGAAAGTCGTGCGACAGCTCCAGCGGCTGGGGTTTAACATTCATGGTACGAGTGGAACGGCGGCGTATTTGCGGAGCCATGGGGTTCATGCGGAAGCCGTGAACAAGGTCAAGGAAGGTCGTCCTCACATCGTGGACCATATCAAGAACGGACGGGTGGCCTTGGTCGTGAATACCGTGCGCACCGCGTCGTCACATGCCGACTCATTGTCGATCCGCCGGGAGGCCCTGAACAAAGGGCTGGCCTACTATACAACCATACGGGGGGCACGAGCGGCGGTCATGGGCATTGAAGCGATCCTCAAGAAAGAGCTTACCATTCGGTCGCTGCAGGAATATCACGGCACAGGAAGCGCGGAGCGATGATCGCTGATCGCTGAACAAGAGGCCATGATTCTCCTCTTTTGTTCATCGTTCCGCGTTCACCGTTCAGCATTGTAGTTTGGAGGAATAATGCCGACACCGATCACGAGGAAGGGGCACGAGGCCCTCAAAGCAGAGCTCGATCGTCTGCGCAAAGTCGAGCGTGCCAAAAGTATCGAAGCCATTGCTGAAGCGCGCGGCCATGGCGATTTGAGCGAGAACGCAGAGTACGATGCCGCCAAGGAACGCCAGGGATTCATCGAGTCGCGCATCGTGGAACTGCAGGCGAAGCTGGCCGACGCCCGTATCATCGAAACGGCCGGCCGAGTCTCCGACACGATCGTATTCGGCGCTACGGTGCTCGTGATTGAACAGGAGTCGCAGTCGAAGCGGCAGTACACACTGGTGGGACAGGATGAAGCCGACTTGAAAGTGAACCGCATCTCGATTCAGTCTCCGGTCGGTAAAGCGTTAATCGGAAAGCGAGTCGGCGATTTCGTCGAGGTCAGGACACCGGCCAAGATGGTCGAATACGAGGTGGTGGAGATTCGCTTCGAGGAGCTCTAGCGTGCCGCACCCTCCTGGGCTCATCACGCTGTTGACCGATTTCGGCGATCGAGATTGGTTCGTGGCAAGCATGAAAGGTGCGATCCTCTCGATTCACCCAGAAGCCCGCATCGTCGATCTCTCCCATCAGATCGCTCCGCACCGAATCGACGAAGCCAGATACTTCCTTAAGTCCTGCTATCGTGAGTTTCCCGATGGCACCATCCATGTCGTGGTCGTCGATCCTGGCGTTGGCAGCGCGCGGCGGGCAATTACGGTCAAAAGTGCACGGTATTTTTTCCTAGCGCCGGACAACGGCGTGCTTAGCTGCATATTCGACGACGAGCAGCCGGTCGAAGTGCGCGAGATCAACCAGCGGAAGTTTCGTCGTGAATCGCCGGGCCGCACCTTCGACGGGCGGGATCTCTTTGCGCCGGCTGCTGCCAGGCTTGCCAAGCAGGAACCTTTTGAGTCGTACGGGCCGGTCATCGGAGATTACCAGACATTTCCGATTGCTCAGCCACATTGGGAGCAGGCGACCCTGGTCGGCGAGATCGTCTACGTGGATTGGTTCGGAAACCTGATCTCGAACCTGACCCAGCAGCATCTCGAAGAGGTGCGTTTGGTCGCGAAGGGCCGGCAATTGTCCATTCTTATCGGCAAGCGGATCATCGAAGGGTTAGTGGAAAGTTACAGCGAGGGGATGGCGGAGAAGCCGTCCGCGCTCATCAACAGTGATGGCAAGCTTGAAGCCTTTCTGAAAGAAGCCTCCGCCGCCGATCTCCTCCAGGTGGGGAGGGGAGCGCGAATCGAAGTCTCATGAGCCTCTGCAGCTAAAACGTAGAGGTCTGTCTAGTCTGTTTCGTTTATCTGGTTTGTTTCGTCCCTCAACCAAATGAACCAGATAGACGAGATGAACCAGAAAGACCAGATGAACCAGTTCCCCGCCATGCGCCGCAAAATGTTGGGTTGCAAGACCTGACACCTTTCTCTGTTCTTTCTCCCACCGCTATTTGTGCTGTCGTATAGCCCTGCGGCACGACGCCCTGCCCGTTGGCTACAACAACGCGAGCTGAGCCTGCGCCCACGCATTGCCCTGGACAGCGGCCTTCTCGTACCATTTCCGTGCCGTCGTAAGGTCTTGCGGCATGCCCCGCCCGTTGGCATACAGTTGCCCGAGCTGAGCCTGCGCCCACGCGTTGCCCTGGACAGCGGCCTTCTCGTACCACCCCCGTGCCGTCGCATAGTCCTGCGGCCCGCCACGCCCGTTGGCATGCAGTTGCCCCAGGTTGTACTGAGCCTGCGCAACACCATGGGCTGCCGCTTGTTCCCACCACTGCCGTGCTTTCTTATAGTCCTGAGGCACACCCAGCCCGTCGGCAGACAGCTGCCCGAGCTGGTTCTGCGCCCACCCATGGCCTTGGGCGGCGGCCTTCTCGAACCATCTCCGTGCCGTCGTATAGTCCTGCGGCACACCTCGCCCATTGGCATAGAGCTGCCCAAGCTGGTTCTGCGCCGATGCATTGCCCTGGGCGCCGAGCCGCATCAGTTGTTGCAGGTCGACATCTGAGATCATTTCCGGTGGGGATGCCGGCGCATGCCCAGGGGCCTGTGCCATCAGGCGCTTCGTTAATTCAGGGCGATCCAGGTGCTCCTGTTGGGCGTTAGTGGTGGGCGCATTCCTCAGCGGTGTCTCCCGTTCATTCGCCTGAACAGAGCTGTTGGAAACACCATCCTGCACATCCACAGCCTGGTGAACATGCTCTTCTTCTTCAACTCCCAGTGGCTCAGTCTTCAGAATTGTCTCCTGTTCATTCATCCGAGGCGGTTTGTTGGAAATAATCACCTTCGAGGGTTTCGTCAGCGCGAATACGATGACGATGGTAAAGAGTGCGCCTATGCCCACCATGGCCATTCGGGCACGGGGGAAAGGTTGATTTCCTTGTGCCGTTGCGCCGGCAGTGTGGTCGTGATCCTTCTTCGCTCGGTGCCGGCGCTGGTACATGTCCCAGCTCTCACCTTGCTCGGGAGCGGAGCGAATCGTGGTTTGACAGGAAGGGCAGGTCACAGGCTCAACAGCCTTCGCACTCCGTCCGCGGCAGGCACGGAGCCATTCGTCATACCGTTGTTTCAATACAGGGTCACTGAGCGTCTCGAAGGCCACATTAATCTTGCCGGACTTCTGCTCTGCCTTCGCCCGAAGCTTGGGCCTATGGTGAAAGCGGTCGGGATGCCAGACTTGCAACAAGAGACGGTAAGATTCCTTTATCTCATCGGGAGTCGCTGAATCCTGAATTTCAAGAATGGTGTAATAGGTCTCCATAACTAAATGTTCCAATTAAATGGATTTGGGCAACTCCCGCGAACCCAGTGGAAAAGAAAAAAGATCACACGTCCATATGATATCCCAGCGCAACAATCGGTGAAAAGCATGGGCTAGTAGCCTGTCCGACATTGCCTTCGTGACGAGGCGAAGGCAATGCGGCCAGACGCGAGGCCGCAGGTCCGGAAAAACCGGAGGCGTATTCGCTGGAATACGTTGAGGACTTTTCAGGGCCGAGAACGACGCAAATGGTTGCGGATCGGCCGCCGCAATAGGACGGTCTATGTCGGACAGGCTCCTAACAGTGCGAACAGAGTACTTTTCATGGCCGGGCTGGTCCATCGTCGTGTGAGGAGGGTAGTGAGGGGGTGGGGGCTGATTGATCTTCCACTGCGCGCATCGAACGAGCACAGCTTCATCGTGCGCGTTCTGCGAGCAAGAAGGATAGTCCGGCGGCTCCCCTCCCATCCTTCTGAGGCCACGCGTTGCGCGAGCACAGAAGATCATCAGCCGCCACCCCCTCCTCTTGCTTCATGACCCTGCGCCGGACGCCGGCAGTAGGGTAGCGGTCTCGATGGAGGCTCGCAGAATTTCGACCATGCGCCTGAGCTCCGGAATTGACGTGCTGAGTGGCGGCATGAGGATCATCAC
>JBGPVY010000130.1:0-7810 GCA_041491905.1 Nitrospiraceae bacterium
AACGATCCCATGCGGACGAGATCTTCACCAACAAGTTCGCTGCACTGGCTGCCATGTGTTCCGACACCAAAGAACTGGGGTACGACATGCTTTGGCAAGGCGCGGCAGGGAGCTGATAACGAAGGCGACCATCACCCCGCAGACTATCTGATCGGAAGCTGGAAGAGCGCACCCGCCGCGCGGACGAGGCGGGGACGGAAGTCGCTTCAATCGGGCCAGCTCACTCCTATTTCGCGATTCTCTTCAATAGGGACTAGCCCGACTGCCCTCCCCCGCGCGCTTCCCAAATCTTATTTTTCCCCCAAGGTTGCTCGTCTATCGCTCCATAGGGCAGCCTAGTGGATCCCCAAATGCGCGCGTCGAACGAGGCCCTTCTGAGGGCGCGCGTTCCGCGAGCAGGAGGACGACCAGGCTGCCCGGCTCCCCCTTTCAAGCTCACTCCTGTTCTTACTTTAAACGAGGTGCGTCCTACAATCCTCGCGACCCGGCTCCCTTCGCCCGTCGAGGGACGGTTGACCGAGCCTCTCTATCGGCGTAGCATGTTGTCCTGACGTTCCAGTGACGGTGGCTGCTGTCTCTTCCGTACGCTTCTACCCATCATCCTGCGCGCCGGATCTCGCACAGTCCCCATCACTCCTACGCCGGATTCTTTGTCGTAGAGCATCCACGCCCGGATGCGGATCCTTTGGAACGAGGGTCCTCATGGTGACTGTCAGCCGCCGAGTTCTCCTTCCCTTCTTGGCACCGATCCTTGTGCCGGTTGTCTTCTACGTGCTTGCGCCGAATCCCCCTCAGGCCGGTGAGACTCCGTCCTTTCTGCTGGCTACCGCTGCGCCTACCGAACGTCTCTCTCCACCGGTCACCTGGCTGGATGACCTTACGCGCAGGCTGACGACGTACTTCCCGAAGAAATATCCCGCATACGATTTCGCTCCCTACGCCCAGGAACTGGACCGAATCCGTGGTGCGGTCAGCCTGGGGGATCGGTGGGGCGCAAAGCGGGAGATGGGTGTGTTTCTCAACATGCTGGCGAGTCGTGCCTATGGTCTGGGGGACGATGCGGCCGAGGAATTGGCCGTGCTTTCGCAACGAATCATGCCGGACGAGGAGTTCGGCATTCTCTATCCCGGATTGGAAACCGAGTCGCTAACGGAAGGAGATCGCGCTGGAGATTGCGGTGAACGTCCGAACATCAGAGGGAGGGTCTGATCATGGCTTCGCATACGCCAGTCACTGATCGCATTCTCGGCGCAGTCCAACGTACGCATGAGTGCGATCTGGATACGTTGACGAACAGTCTCTCCGACCTGTCCTGGAGCCAGGTCTTTCTTGAAGTCGATCGGCTGAGCCGGCAGGGACAGGTGCTGGTGACATTCCGCACTGGAGGTCGCTACATGATCCGGCTGCCGGAGGACAAGGAGGGCTCCGCGACCCACCACGTCCCGCCCTGATTAGTGAAGGAGTTTGAGCACGGGGCCACGAAGAGTCGGACAACCCGATCTGTGCGCGCTGGATCCCGGTGCTGCCATGATTCTCCCTCCAAGCTTGCACGCTTCTCATTTTAAGGTTGGCCCGATTAGTCTCCCATCGCGCGCGTCCGACGATCTGAATGATCCTTCCGATCCTGCTATTTCCCTCCCTAGCCCGCGCCACGGGCGACCGCTCGCCAGACAGCTGGAGCAGTTGCCGCAGATTGGTACGGGACAGGATCGAAGGAGTGTGCCTACTTCACCTTGGAGAAATCGGCAATGATTCTCGCCTCATTTCCGTCCTGAAAATTCACGACGAAAACGGACGTCGCAGTGGGATCAAATTTTTCATAGGCAAACAATGCGGTAAAGCGTGACCGGTAGATCGGCCCGCTTCCCTCATTCTTTCGGCCACGTTCGGCTTTTCCGATGTCGATGGGCTTGATCTTCTTGGAGCCCTGTTGCAACTCGATCAAGGCACCCTCTGCAAAGTATTCGTCATCGCCACACAGCTGAACTTCAATCTCCATATTGGGCATGTCCATGACTTTCTTGATGAACTCCTCGGGCATGCGCACATCCGTCTTCCGCTTCTTGGACTCTGCGGCTTCCTGCCTGCCAAAGGCTTCAAGTCGATAGCGCTTGGTCCGGAGGATGGCACTGGCTCCGCAGGGATCTTTCTCTGGATCGGCTCCCACGCGCGTGACCATAGAAGCTTGCTGAAGGACCTTCTTAACGTCTTCCGGGGTGTTGGCCTTCTCCAACGGCGCCCGCCCGGCTTCCAAGGCCTTCTGCGCCTCTTCCGCTGAGAGCTTCACATCGATCGCCAAGACCGGCTGGAGCCCGACGACCGTCAACAGGCCCACGACCGCACAGGTGGCGACGCCACCAACTCGCGCCATTGATGTCAGGCATCGCACGCTCATTACTCCCTCCGTAACCAAGAAAGCGAATGATGGGGCGGCATTGTACGGAAACCCCCTACCCCTTTGCAATCAGACTGGGAAGCGGGCCCAGTTGGCATAGGGCCTGGTGACATAGAGTTCGTCGAGATCGACCGGCACTCTCACACCGGCTTGCGCAAGCAGCTGAGCGACCAGACGGAGCGGTAGGCCGACCACAGTCGGGAAATCTCCGTCAATGGAATCGACCAGGTCGCCGCCCTCTCCTTGGATCGAATACGCACCGGCCTTGCCGAGACTTTCTCCCGTCGCGAGGTAACGTTCGTGCACGTGTTCATCGAACGGCTTCATCCGAACGACGGCCGTGGACAGGGCGACGATGTTTATCGCGCGAGTTGAACAGAAGAGCGCGACCGCTGTGCGTACGTGATGATCACGGCCAGCCAGGCGCCGAAGCATCGCACGGGCCTCCGCCAGATCGGCCGGTTTCCCAAGCACGTCATGATCCAACTCAATCACTGTATCACTCCCCAGCACGATCGCCTCCGGCTCTTGTCTCGCGACCGACTGGGCCTTGCTCTGCGCGAAGAACTGCGCCTGCTCGATCGCCGGACGGTCCGCAACCAGGCGCTCCTCGAAGGATGGGCGTTTGACGTCGAATGGGATACACAGTAGGGCGAGCAACTCGCGACGGCGCGGAGAGGTTGAAGCCAGAATGAGTGACATCTAGCAGACTGTGGAAAAACTATTGTGGCACGCCAGAACTTCACTGGTCCGCACGGCTGCGGCAACAGGAGAATACCATGCAGGATGCTCAAAAAGGCTGTCCAGCAAGGCCGCAGCGAGCGAAGTGGCGAGGCGTACGCTTCGGTACGTTGAGCCTCTGAGCGAAGCGAGAACGAAGCTGGCGGACTTTTTCAGCATCCTGCTACAACGTCGGAGAGGGTTCAGCGGAGACAAGGGGTCCGAGCAGCACCTGGTCAGAGACCTCGGTGAGACTCGCGCTGTGCATGCGAAAATCGGCGAGCACCTGCTCCAGGTCGGCGACTGAAGAGACTCGGAACATATTGGCTCGAAGCGAGGCGGCATGAGGAAACCCTTTGCAGTACCAGCCCAGGTGTTTGCGCATCCGCCGAAACTGGCCCTGCCCACAGGCCGCTTCGAACCGTCGAGCATGATCGAGCAGCATCTCGAAGCGAACGTCGAGTGGTGGCACCCACGGTTCGGGCCCCTCCTCAGGCCGATGCTGCTGCAGAACGAGTCGCGCCGCCTCTTTCTGCCGAAAGAACCAGGGGGCACCGAGCGCGGCTCGTCCGACCAACACGCCATCGACTCCGGTGTCCCGCACGCGACGGACGACGTCGTGATAACTGTGCACGTCCCCATTGCCGAACAGCAATGTCCCGCTCCCCCGCACGATCTCCGCCGCCCGGGCAATGGCGTTCCAATCCGCTTCCCCTCGATACATTTGTTGCAAGGTGCGGCCATGCAGGGAAATGACTGCCGGCTGGTCCATGAGGAGATGTTCGATCCATCGGTCGACGACCACCACATCGTAGCCGAGGCGTGTCTTGACGGACAAGGGAATCGTGCGTCGGACGAGCGGACGGGCGTCCTGCCGCTGCTCGTTCATCCGCCAGATCGCCGCCACTCTGCCCGGTTTGAGCCCCGCTCCCTCAAGGGTCTGACCGGCCACCCAATCGGCAATACCCTGTCGAGCGGCCTGCATAATGACCTGAGCCACATCCGGCGTTCGGATCAGCCCCGCTCCTGATCCGGATGAGGCCACACTCCGCGAGGGACAGCCCATGTTGATATCCAATCCATCAAACCCCAACTCACACACGGCATGAGCGGCCTGATAGAAGAGGTCCGGCTCTTTCCCATAGAGCTGCGCGACAATCGGTCGTTCAGCCTCATGATAGATGAGGGAGTCCAACAAGAACTCCGGTCCTCGGCAGACGTCATGCACATGCGTGAACTCCGTGAAGGAAACATCCGGCTTCCCGTGCATCGCCACGGTATGGCGAAACGTCGCATCGGTGACCCCATCCATCGGCGCCATCCCGATGATCGGTCTGGTGAGTGACTGCCAGAAACTCATCGGGTTTGCTCCTGCTCCATCACCGGTTCCCCCACTTCATTCGCCTGAGCATAGGCCAGGCGCAAGCTGTCGCATTCCTGTTGTACGCAGACACGTACGTCCGGCGCACGCTCCGTCACAAATTCGAGAAACCTTTCGATCTTGAGGAGGAAGAAATCATACGAGTGCGTGAGCGGTCGTGGTGACCGGAACCAGAAAGCTACGAACTCTGTCAGGCAGAGGCCACGCTCCGCTAAAGTCCGGCAGGTTTGCGGAAACATCTCTGCAAGGTCTCCTCCCCAATGGAGAATCTCGTGCGGAACGTAGGCCGTGCGGTACCGTGTTAAACCGGTCGCCTCCGCGGCCGTTTCCTGCCACTCCGGGCCTGTTATAGGGGCTTGTCCCGAGATGATTTGCGCGTAGCGCGCATAGTCCTCGCGCAACTGCTGTCGATCAGACTGGCACACAGGCTCCTGGACTGATGCCGGACGAGGCGTCAGTCCCATCAACTGTTCTACAGCCATTCCTCTGGCCATCGTCCGCTGAACGAGGAGGGAGAAACGCCGAACGGCCTCTGTATACTCCTCCACAATCATCTCGATCGGTTTGGTGTCCACTTCAAGCGCCACCGCCCGGAGGCTGACGAGGTTCGAATGGTCAAGAGCCTGTTCGAGCATGGTGAAGAGGATCGACGGAATTGGCGCGTCATGGGCGTCGATCCATTCAGGAATCCCCTCTCCCCCCTTTGGCTCACCAACCGACTCATGGCAGGCCAACCCCGCTACGTGGATTTCGACGACCCGCTCCAGAGGAAATTCGTCGAGGAATTCCCGGACGAATCGTTCAAGAGATGTCCGTCGGCAGGCGCCGGTATAGCGATAGACCGTCCAGAGGTGTCCGATGTCCAGCACAAGACCGCAGGGCACCAACGCTGTGACGAACTGAAAAAAATGGGGAATCGGTATCGTGCCGGCGGAAAAATATGTGAGCGGCGGTATCTCCAAGAGAAAGAGCGGCGCGGTCCCGTCCGCTCGACGACCCTGCCGATCCATCTCCTGCTGAACCGCCGCGATATTTGCCGCCACCACCTCGGCACTCAGCCGCGTATATAATGGAGGGACATACGTGCCAAACGAGTAGCCCGACATCTGCTTCATCGCACATTCATGATTCAGCCAGAGACTCTGTATACTATTGAGTTGCGTGACCATTTCGCCGACGTCCTGCTGAAAGAACGGAGACTCTTGAACGTCCGGCTGAGTGATCCACAGGCCTTCCCCGTGATACGCCAGTGGTATATCCGGTACAGTCTGTCGAACCGTTGTCAGTGCGGTCGTCGTTGCCTTAAAGACTTCGAGATAGCCCGGCTGGAGTCCTCGGTCCCTAAGCTGGTTCACCAGCTCGAACAGATCGGGAGAATAGACGTCGACTGACAGCCCCATCCCTTGTCGAGGGATTTCCCTGAGGCGACGCTGAAAGTCCTGTTGAACGAAATCGGGATCAACCATCGATCACCCCTTGTGCTGCTCTAGCAATTGGCCTAGTCTATTCGCCGAACCCCTTGTTTGACAAGGGAAGCCCCAGACACGGACCAAGGGGGCCCGTCTGCTATACTTGGCTTACGTCGCCGGAGGCGGAACCCTCACGAATCGTGCAGGCGCGAATCGGGGGAGGTCTCGAACCCATGCCGAACGACGATGACAAGCCCTTCAAGACTACACATCTCATACCCACTATGGTTGCCCATATGATGACACCAGGGGTCGTGCAAGTTCCGGGAGACGTATCTGTCAGTGAGGCGGCACTGCTGCTCGAACGAGAACAGGCGCGCTGCCTGCTCGTGAAGGATACCGATACGCGGTTCGGCCTCATGACGCCGACCGACATTGTGAAGAAAGTCGTCGCTCAGGGGCTCGAACCGCACGACATCGAAGTCCGGACGATCATGACACGCCCGGTGCAGTTCATCGAGTACGATGAGGCCTTGGCAGAGGCCTCGACACTTATGATGGCGACAGGTGCCTCTCTCTTGATTGTCACCAAAGAAAACCAACCGGTTGGGGTGCTCAGTGCACAAGACCTTATGCTCACGCCGCTCCGATGTGGCACGAAGATCCCCGTCGTCGTGAGTGTGGTCGGACGAGCCTCGGCGCAGGGGCTCAACTATAACGCCATCATTACCCAACTGAGCCATGTCGGAGCGTTGGTCGAATCAACCGCGAAAATCCTGACAGGAACGAACGTCGTACTGGCGTTTTCCATTCCTGGCCAAAACACTCCCTTAACCATTCGCGGAACAGTCCTGACCAGCGGAGTTTCGGGGGCAGAGCGCGGTGAGCCATCAAGCGGGATCCGCACCAATTATGTCGATATTCAGTTCACTGACCTCTCATCGACCGATCTCGCGCGTATCAGGGCCTGGGCACTTCAAACAATGCCTGCTTCACCCAATCGTTCCTAACCTTATACATAAGCTCCGTTATTTTGACCAATAGGCGATCAGCTGATAGAATTTTTTCTGCCTAGCATATACCATAACCACACATGGATAACCCGATGAAGACTTCCCAGACCCGTCCCCGTCCCCTCCTCTCGAACGAGGAGTTGCTCAACCAGATTCGCCTCCTGCTTGACAGTCCGGAAGACGACCTGCAAGCCGCGATCATGAAGGAACTCCTGGCCGGGACGCTTCGGCTCCACGATTCTCATCTGGACGTCCTGGACCTCAAGATCGTCAACCGCGCCGTAAAAGAACTGCGTCATGCCTTCCGCGTCTTTCATGACTATCGCGATCGGCACAAGATCAGCATCTTCGGTTCTGCCCGCACCGCCTCGGATGATCCGAACTACCAGATGGCCTTCCAGTTTTCCCGTCGGATCGTCGGGGAAGGGTTCATGGTCATTACCGGGGGCGCCGACGGGATCATGCGCGCGTGCCAGGAGGGCGCCGGCCGCGAGAACAGCTTCGGGGTCAATATCATGCTACCCTTCGAGCAAGGCCCGAATGCCACGATCGCCGATGACCCCAAGCTCGTCACGTTCAAATACTTCTTTACCCGCAAATTAATCTTTCAGAAAGAGGCCAACGCCATTGCATTATTCCCGGGCGGTTTCGGGACGCATGATGAAGGTTTTGAAATTTTGACCCTCGCCCAAACCGGCAAGAGCGATCCCCAGCCGATCGTGTGTCTCCAGGCTCCCGGTTGCGACTATTGGGACGATTGGTACGCCTTCGTCACACGCCAACTCTTAACCCGTCATCTGATCAACCCTGAAGATCTCAGACTGTTCAAAATCACCACGTCCGTGGACGACGCGATCGATGAGATCAGGAGCTTTTACCGCCGATTCCATTC
>JBGPVY010000151.1:0-7083 GCA_041491905.1 Nitrospiraceae bacterium
CGCCACCAACTTCGTGACGCGGACGTGATCACCATCGGCCAACACCGGCTCGTCTTCCAAGAGAATGCGACGTCCAGTACGGCGGCGCCGGCCCCATTTGTCGATCTGGATCAAACCACGGTGCTCAGAGGAACGGACCGTACACCCGACGGACCGACGCTCACTGCCAAGGTCCTGATTATTGCTGGGAAAACTGATCGCGTGGAATACTCACTCACCAAACAGGTGAATGTCATTGGGTCACAAGACGGAGCGGTCATTCGGTTGACCGGTTGGTTTGCCCCAAAATCTGCGGCGACGATCGCCCGACGAGGCCACAGCTACTCCATCAGCCTTTCTCAGGGCACGAAGTCTCTGCTCGTCAACGGCACGGACGTTGTAGGACAGCAGGACCTGAAGGATGGGGACCAGATCAAGGTGGCGGGCGTGAAGCTGACGTTCTGTCTGCTTTCAGGAACGAAGTGCACCGCTCGCTAACGCCCATAGGACTATTTGAAGAAGAGCGTGCCCTTCGGAAGGGTCTGGTAGCATCGGTCGGAAACCTCCTGGCCATGCGATTGGAGACACTCGAGAATCTGCCCGCTCCCAGGTTTGACTGCTCTGCAGAATCGTTTGACATCCTCCTCGCACGCCGCCATCAATCGACTTCGATCTTCCTTCCACTTCACAAACCGCTCGTGCAACTGGCTTTGGCACAGCGGCGGAAGCTGTTTGGCACGCTGTTGCAAACAGCGCGTCCGGACAGAACCGTCCGGGGAGTCGGGGCACAATTGTTCTATGTCCGCTTCGCACTTCAGCCTGGTAGCCTGCAGCGCAAGAGGAACCAACCGCGTCACAACCGGAGCTTCAACACTTGAGTCGGGCGACCGATCATCGTCCGGCATTGACCTTGCGGCCTCTGAAGGCAGCGGAGGAGAGGTGGGAATTGTTAAGTCCAGCGTGGGTGGCGCAGACAGAGGAGACGAAGAACGTGCTGCCTGACGAGTCGCAGCAGGCAGCGCAGCCGAAGACAACTCTTCTTGTGACGGGAAATTGGTGGCCACCGTCACCCACACGAGTCCAAGGCCGAGGAAGGTGATTGCGCCGGCAATGATACCGCTCGAAGACTGCTGCTGAGCCATGATTGCTCCCTATCTGACCAGACCCAGCATAGGATAAGCCGTCAAAAAAATCGACGAATTGCCCGGTTTCTACCTGAGGCCTTTCCCACATTAACCCGCATAGTCGGGGCAGAAGGCAGCAGCTCCGCACCATCAACATGGTGACGCGCCGAAAGGAACAGGACGATGGTTAGCCCGCATTATTCATGAGCGCTTCTGCTGCAATCGCCGATCCGCTACTATGACGAGCCTTCGGCCAGCGGGCTCGCCCCTCGGACCCTCAACGTACTGCACGAGTACGCATCGGGTCCTCACGGCTCCGCGCGCCGGTCTCGCGACGCGGCTCAACGATTTCGCGACGAACCCGTCATGAATAATGAGGGCTAGGAGATGCACCGGAATGCCGGAGCACTGTGGCAGAAGGTCTACGGCTCTGCCTTATTGCCCCAGTTCTTGAGGAAGGGGGCAAGGGTATCGATTGGGATTGGGAAGATCGTCGTGGAGTTCTTCTCGGCGGCAATTTCAACCAAGGTTTGCAGGTAACGGAGCTGCAAGGCGACAGGATTCCGGCTGATCACGTCGGCGGCATCGGCCAGGCGTTGCGAAGCTTCGAATTCACCCTGCGCATGGATGACTTTGGATCGCCGCTCACGTTCCGCTTCGGCCTGCTTGGCGATCACGCGCTGCATCTCCTGGGGGAGGTCCACGTTTTTCACCTCGACCGCCGAGACCTTCACGCCCCAAGGCTCTGTCTGCTGGTCAAGGATGAGCTGGAGCTTGCTATTGATCTCTTCCCGCTTGGCCAGCAGATCATCAAGCTGACTCTGGCCGAGGACGCTGCGGAGTGTGGTCTGGGCCATCATCGACGTCGCATGGAGGTAATCCTGTATCTGGATAATCGCTTGCTGCTGGTTGACAACACGGAAATAAATGACGGCGTTGACCTTCACGGACACGTTATCCCTGGTGATGACGTCTTGCTGCGGTACGTCCATGGCCACGGTTCGCAGACTGACGCGGACCAACCGATCGATGAAGGGCACGATGATGACGAGGCCAGGGCCGTTGCCGCCATAGAGGCCTCTCGCAATGCGACCGAGTCGGAAGATCACGGCTCGTTCGTATTCAGGGAGGACCTTGAAGCTCAGCTTGATGACGACGACCGCAAGGATGGCGACCAGCAGGAGCCCGATAGGTGCGAATTCCATGATTAGGCCGCTCTTTTGAGGATCAGCTGCGGGAGCAGCAGACGGGGACGACTTCTCGGGTAATTCATCGAGATGTCCCTCCCAACAAGGCTGAGGCACAGGGAGGTGGCACACGCGTGTGGATCATATGGTCCACCCGACACCCTGTCAAGGAGCGGGAGGAAGGGGTACTGGTAAAGTTTGAGGCCTGAGTTGTGTCCTCATTTACTGGGTTGCAGGCAAGGATCGTGACGCGTGAAGCGCGAGATATGCGAGAAAGGCGCGACGCGAAGTTCGAAGTTCGGGGTTCGAAGTTCCGAAAACCTCGAACTTCGGACCTCGAACCCTCGTCTGTCTCGCTCGTCCCGCCTGTCTCGCGCGGCTATCCTGCGGGGGCGTTCTCCTCTTGTCCCCGACGTGCAGGCCATCGAACTACTGTTCTGCCTATTTAGTTATTCCGCAGCCTGCTAGAATGAAAATTGATTAACGAAGGGGAGGAGATAGGGAGCGGCCGAGTGCCCTTCTTGCTCGCAGAGTCCCCACGATGAAAGAGGTGGAATGACACCCGTGCTGATCCCTTGCTCCCGGAGCGCGCACGATCAGAATGTGCTCGCTCGACGGCCGCAGTGGGACCAACACGGATGCCATTCCACGAGAGAGAAGCAAGCGAGCTTGGAAGGATCATTTGGAAGGATGAGGGTCGCTCGATGCGCGCAGCAAAGGGCAGCCTCGGCCACTCCCTTTAAGAGAGGTGTAAGAAATCGGAAGACCCTCGTTGGACGCGTGCATTGGGGGACCAATCCAGGTCACAATGGGAAAGGGAAACGAGCGAGCTTGGACGGATCTATTATGAGGAAACGGCTGTTCCGAGAGCTCGGGAAGATGGACACAGGTCTCATTCCAGATTGAAGGGGAAATGAAAAGTCATCGCGCAGATCTCAAGAATATCGCTCGTCGCGCCATGATCGAACGCGGCCTATTGCCAGATTTTTCTGCCGCGGCGATGGCCGAGCTTGCCCGTGTACAGACGGCTGCTACTAACGGGCACTCGGACATGCGCGACCTAACGGGTCTGCTCTGGGCGTCGATCGACAACGACGACTCCCGAGACCTCGACCAACTCACCGTGGCTGAACCACATCCTGATCGGTCTGTAACAATCCTGGTCGCGATTGCCGACGTGGACGCACTGGTCACGAGGGAATCCGCTCTGGATGCTCATGCTCAGCACAATACGACGTCGGTCTATACGGCCGGCGACATATTCCCTATGCTGCCGGAAAAGCTGTCGACCGATCTGACATCTCTCGGCGAAGGGCAAGACCGCCTCGCGATCGTCGTGGAGATGGTGATTGCGGAGGATGGGGCTGTCCTCAGTTCGACCCTCTTTCGGGCCCTGGTCCGCAACCACGCGAAGCTCGCGTACAACAGCGTCGCCGCCTGGCTCGCGGGGGTGACGCCCGCGCCTGAGCGGGTCAATGCCGTCTACGGTCTCGATGCGCAACTCCGCCTCCAAGACCAGGTCGCGCAGCGGCTCAAGGCACGACGACACCAGCAGGGAGCCCTGAGTCTTGAAACGATTGAGCCACGAGCCGTGTTTGAGGGTGAGGTACTGACCGATCTCAGGGTTGAGCAGAAGAATCGCGCCAAGGAACTGATCGAAGATTTTATGATCGCAGCGAATCGGGCGACGGTGTCCTATCTGAAAGGAAAGGGCGTGCCCTCCTTCCGCCGCATCCTGCGCTCTCCCGAACGCTGGCAGCGGATTATCGAGGTGGCCGCACGCTGGGGCGAGCACTTACCCCCGGAGCCGGACGCGAATGCGCTCGAATCGTTTCTCGTCACGCGCCGGCAGGCCGACCCCCTCAGATTTCCGGATCTGTCACTGGCCATCGTGAAGCTCATTGGAAGAGGCGAATATGTGTTTGACCAGTCGAAGGATGGGTCTCCCGAACATTTCGGGCTCGCGGTGAAGGGGTACACCCATTCCACGGCCCCCAACCGGCGCTTTCCCGATCTGATCACACAGCGGCTGATCAAAGCGGCCTTGGCCGACGCGCCGACGCCGTACCATCCTGAAGAACTGAAGTATCTGGCCGGCCACTGTACCGAGAAAGAAGACGATGCGGAAAAAGTCGAACGGCAGCTCCGCAAATCCGCCGCCGCCCTGTTGCTCGAATCGCGGATTGGGCAGCGCTTCGATGCCATCGTGACGGGCGCGTCAGACAGAGGCACGTGGGTCCGGCTCCTTCAGCCGCCGGTCGAAGGGAAAATGGTGACGGGCGAGAGTGGCCTCGACGTCGGAGACAGCGTGCGAGTGGAACTCGTGAGCACGGATGTCGAACGAGGGTACATCGACTTCGTCAGAGTCGGATTGTGAGGGAGTCGCCGTCCTCTTGTTTGTCTGGTTACAGAGGTTAATTTGGTTTGTCTTGTTCAACCAAATACACGAGACAAACCAAACAAACCAGAGCAACCAGCCGGTCTTCCCGCTTCACACGCTTGCCATCAGCGCTGTTCTTCTGGCCGCCTATCCGGTATCTCCAAGCTGGTGCGGCCGAGTGTGCCATTGCGGTAGTCCGACAAGAGAATCCTCGCCGCTTTGTCTCGGTCTAGCCCGCCGCCGCTCCTGGTCAGCAGGCAGCCACGCTTTCTGGCGACGGCGTCGATCACACCCGCACTAGTCAGCCCGTCCACCGCAAAACCGTAGCGGGCCGTAAGCCTCGCAGGATAGCGCGCAAGCAAGATGGTGGCGAGAAATTCGGCGACAGCTTCGTCATCGACGACCGTGTGGCCCACGGCATTGATCGTGGCGAGCAGGAGGCCCACGTGAGGGTCTTTGATGGTCCCCCACAACAGTCCGGGTGAGTCGGTGATGGCCATGTGGTCGTTCAGTTTGTGACGTTGTTGGACTTTGGTCACGGCCGGTTCGTCGCCCACGCGAGCGACGCGGCGTTTGAGGAGCATATTCATCAGGGTCGATTTGCCGACGTTGGGGATCCCCATGATCAGCATGCGCAGCGGCTTTGCGCTGTTGTGGCGATGGGGGGCGAGCGGCTGACAGAGCTGGGGCACCTTGGCGGCATCGCCCGCATGACTGCAAGAAAGGGCCACGGCGCTGACGCCCGGTTGCTGGTTATACAGGTCGAGCCAGGCCTGAGTGACGGCGGGATCGGCGAGATCAGCTTTGTTGAGGACCTTCAGGCTAGGACGCTGGCGGGTCAGGCGCAGCTCTTCGATCAGCGGATTGCAGCTGGCGTTCGGTATGCGCGCATCCAGTACTTCGACGATGACATCGATCACCTCCATCGTCTTGGCCGCTTCTTTGCGCGCCGCATTCATGTGACCGGGAAACCACTGGATGGACATGGAGGGACAGGCTTTCTGAAAAAATGAATTGTACTCTACCAGGATGCTGAAAAGACGGCCAACACCACGGAGCGTGGCACGTGAAGCGCAAACACTGGCTGGTTTCTCTTGTTTATTTGGTTTGTTTGGTTGAACGAGACAGACCAGATGAACAAAACAAACCAGATGAATCAGATCAACCCGTCCCGCCAGTCTCGCGTGCCAGAATAGTATTGCAGCAACCTCTTAGGTCTCGGGAGGAGTCCCCTCGCACCGTTGTGGTCTCGGATTGGTCCGGTCGGCTCAGCCGAGTTGGGCCGGTTCGGCGGTGAGTTCGAGCGGTTCCAGCAGGGCTCCGATTTCTTCGGACGTCGTCTCAATCTCAAACCGCTCTCTCCGGATCTCGTTGCCGGTTCTACTTCGATACACAAGCTCGTCCGTGTCGAGATCATATTCGGGAATCTCGGCGCTCTCCCATCGCTGCACGAAGTAGTGGGCATAGAGGGTATAGAGGCCGTGGTCCTTGCTATTGTGCCGGAGGACATACTCCGGCATGGTCTGGACATCCAGATCGGCATGGTAATGCTGGAGCCAGAGGTAATCTCCGAGGATCACCAATTTGATCAACGGGGAATCCGAGTAGAGCTTGAGTTTAACGGCTTTCCCCATGGCCTTCAGCCGCTTGAGGAGCTGGATACTTTGCCGAACTTCTTCCCGAAATTCTTCCAACGTGAACTCGGGATGGTTGATCGCCTGTATGCGCGCGCTCGCTTCCTGGCTGTAGGGATTTACCAGCATGATTCTGGCCCCCAGGCACTTGTCGAGGACCGACGACAGGTCTCCCACTTGATCAATAAAGGTGCTGTGGCCGCTTGACCCGATGACCGAGATGGTTCGGCCTGTGCCCTGCTCTTCCTTGAGTTGCTTGATGTGCCGTTGCGCCCCACGCGTGCGGCGCGGGAAGAACGAGACGAGGCCGGCGCCAGTCGCCACATTGGCGAGGGCCCGGTCCCGCATGCTGCGATGGAAGTAGTTGAGGCAGACGATCAGGAGGATCGCCACCGTCACTTCCACGGCGATGAGCGAGAGCTTGTCATGTTCGACCTGAGACCAGAATGACAAAAACTGTTTGGCGCCTGCCGGGAGCAAGAGCGCAATGCCCGCGCTCAGGGCGACGACGACAATGTGATAGAGACTCCCTGCGGTGTCGCGGAGGAATGCTCGGACTGTTGACCATAATTCTTGAAACAACGATTCACCTCTTTAAATTATAACGGACGCCCCCACGGCGATGTCAGGCTGGCAATTCGAGCGATGGATGGTTACGCCTTTGGCGGAATGCTCGGTAGATGCAGTACGGCTGCGTAAAGGCAAAAAAAGATCGCGTCAGACTTCGTGTCTTCTGGAGGACTGCAGCCTCCGAGCACGGAAGGTCTTACGCGATCACG
>JBGPVY010000335.1:0-2475 GCA_041491905.1 Nitrospiraceae bacterium
CCATCCGGAGCTCCAACGTCTCAAAGAACAAACGGCCTCGGCGGAAGCAAAATTGCAGGCCACGAAGCAGCAATATTTTCCGACGATCTCGGCTATGGCGAGCGGGGGAACCTTCGAGCCGTTCGATGCCAGGCAGAATCAGGCGACTGGAGGCTGGTGGACGGCGGGAGCCTTCGTGTCGATGCCGCTCTTCACCGGTTTTCTGATCGAGAATCAAATCCATGAGGCGAGAGCGCAGAAGAACGCATCGGATGCGGCCACCCTGAACGTCGAGCAGGCTCTCACGCAACAGGTGACCAACTCCTATCTGGATACGGTCACCTTCGTGCAACAGATCAAGTTGGCAGAGGAACAGGTCAAGACCGCGCAAGAGTCCTTGCATCTTGCGAAGCAGCGCTACAAGCTCGGCCTCGGCACGGTGGTGGAAGTGACGCAGTCGGAGGTCGCCGTCACGGCGGCGCAAACCAGGCTGGCGGAAGCCCAATATGACTACAAGATTGCGGAGGTGACGCTCGCCTATTCAGCAGGAGGACGGAGCCAGATCGAGATCGATTCGACGCTGCAGTAGCCCACAATATTCAAGAACACTTCTGCTGCAATCGCCGATCCGCTGCTACGACAGTCCTTCGGCCGGCGGGCTCGCCCCTCGTACCCTCAACGTACTGCACGAGTACGCATCGGGTCCTCACGGCTCCGCGCGCCGGTCTCGCGACTGTGACACATATGATCGGGAAGCGGCCTTGAGGCAGTTCTGAGCTACGACGCAGGCTGCCATGAGACCTTGTCCCACGCGCCCACGTAGGCACATTGCGCCCACTCTCAGGCGTGGGTTACAGTGAATCCGGCTGAGTTGGAGAACCGTGGCATGGAACAAGTGGCCGGATCCATAGAAGAACGGTCGTTGCTGAGATACCCAGGTGCGGTCATGTTCGTCTCATGTTATGAGCTGGGTCACCAGCCTCTTGGCATCGCTCAGCCGATGGGATTTCTCGAGCAAGCCGGGTTTACGCCGGTCGGTCTCGACATCGCGGTTGAGAACATGGATGAATCGGCTCTCCGGCTTGCGCGATTTGTCGGCATCTCGGTACCCATGCACACGGCGCTCCGGCTTGGGGTGCGGGTCGCCGAGCTGATTCGGGCGATGAATCCAGCCTGCCATATCTGTTTCTATGGACTGTACGCCTCGATCAATGCGGAATATTTGCTACAGCGGCTGGCCGATTCTGTGGTGGGCGGAGAGTATGAGATCCCGCTGCAGTCACTCATCGAAGCGCTCGATCGAGGGCAGCCAATCAGCCTTCTCGAAGGAGTCAGTTCTCGAAACCGGGTGGTCGGCCCTTCATTGCAGCGTGTCTATGCATCCACCGCCTCGACGATCCCCCATCCAATCCCAAGTCGCGGCGGACTCCCGATGTTGGACCAATATGCTCGGCTCGAACAGAACGGCACGGAGCGGTTAGTCGGGTACGTCGAGGCCAGTCGTGGTTGCCTGCATCACTGTCTCCATTGCCCGATCGTGCCGGTCTATGACGGGCGCTTCTTCCTCGTCCCGGAAGTCGTCGTCCTTGAGGACATTCGACGTCAGGTGCATGCAGGCGCGACGCACATCACGTTCGGAGACCCGGATTTTTTGAACGGGCCGGGGCACTCCATGAGTATCGTTCGCGCGATGCACAAGGAGTTTCCGCATCTGACTTTTGATTTCACGGCGAAGATCGAGCACCTCTTGAAGCGCCGCCCTCTGATGCCAGACCTTGCTGCGCAGGGGTGTCTGTTCGTAATCTCCGCAGTAGAGTCGTTCAGCGGCCATGTCCTGGAACGGTTACACAAGGGGCATACAGGAGCCGATATCATGACGGCCCTCGGCATTCTGCGCGAGGCCGGCATCGCGCTTCGCCCATCGTTCGTCGCCTTCACGCCCTGGACCAGCCTGGACGAATACGAACGGATGTTAGATATGGTGGAGGCCCATGATCTCATCGATGCGACCGATCCAGTACAATTGAGCATTCGTCTCTTAGTTCCACCTGGGTCGGCTCTGCTCGCCAAGTCTGACATTCAGCGGTTTCTCGGTCCACTGGATCAGGCCGGCTTTCAGTATCCGTGGACGCACCCGGATAAGCGGATGGATCGACTGCATCAGGCGGTGAGTGCGATCGTGGAAGACGGCGCTAAGGAAGAGGAAGATGCGATGGTGACCTTCGATCGCATTCGAGCGATTACCCATGAGATAGCCGGCCGTCACGCCAAGTCCTCGACTCGGACAAGGGTGAGCAGGCCTGATCGTCCGAAGCCGCCTCGTTTGACAGAATCATGGTTCTGCTGCGCTGAGCCAACGACCCAGCAGTTCAGACCGCTACAAACGAAGAAGCATGGGGAAATCCAGCATGGGTGGAGTTACATACAGTTGAGGGAGGGACCAGCAATGGAAGCTGAACTCATGACACAAGGTACGCAGATCCAGGAACTCTTGGG
>JBGPVY010000164.1:0-6789 GCA_041491905.1 Nitrospiraceae bacterium
TCGCATTGACCAAATGTCCGCCTTCGGATCGAATGCCCTCTGTCACCAACGCCCCGATGAGCTGCTCGGGGTAGACCGCGCCGGAGGGGTGATACTGGAACGTATCGATGTGCATAAGCTTCGCGCCCATTCGATAGGCCAGGCACAGCCCGTCGCCGGTCGCACCGTAGTGATTGCTGGTCGGGAATCCCTGAAAGTGGAGCCGGCCGATCCCGCCGGTCGCCAGAATGACGGACTTGGCTGCCACAACGAAGTGGCGATGGTTGTCGAGGTCTTTAAAAATAGCGCCGGTGCAGTTCCCCTTCTCGTCACTCGCCAGCTCGACCGCGGCGCAGAACTCGAGTAACTGGATGTTCTGATTCAGCACCTCGTCCTTGAGCACCCGCATGATTTCAAGGCCGGTGTAGTCTGAACAAGTCAGGAGGCGAGGCTTCGAACTCCCGCCCCCTTTTTTCACATGGAGGTTGCCGTCCCCATCACGATCGAACAGCACACCCAGGCTCAACAGCCATTTCGCAATCGAGGGGCCTTCTTCGACCATCACCTTGAGCAGCTGATGGTCATTCTGCATGTGGCCGCCCTTCAGCGTATCCACGAAGTGGATGACGGGCGAGTCCTCGGGCGCTACCGAAATCTGCATGCCCCCTTGAGCCATCACGCTGTTGGAGTCGCCGAGACGGAGCTTCGTAGCCAGAATGACCTTGGCACCGGCCGTATGCGCATGGAGTGCCGCCGCACAGCCGGCGCCGCCGCCGCCCACCACCAGGACGTCGGTCGTGTAGTCAGCCGTCAGATCGAACCCGTCGGCAATCGGGCTATCCCCCTCCAGCAATGTCGCCAGCTCAACAACAGTCTTATCCCCTTCATTGGGACCGAAGCGGAGCGGCCGATAGGCTCGCTCCCGAAAATCAGGATGATATTTATGGATCAGTTGGTCGCGATCCGCGGGAGAGAATTTGGGAAGGGTCTGCTTGCGTCGAGCATCCCGCGTCTGGTGCACGATCTGTTGAAGGGCGTGGATGTCCATGAGTTTGCTTTCAGCTATCAGCGTTCAGCATTCAGCTTCTCCCTCAATTTCAGAGGCTGAGAGCTGACGGCTGACTGCTCATTCTGCTATTTCACGGTTGCGCAGTGATCGGCCAGTTCTTTTTCGGTCATCTTGAGGATCTTGGCCCACTCGTCGTTGAAACGGCCGTCCTGGATTTCCTTGATGCGCGTATCCAGGCCCAGAGGCTTCTCGGTGAAATGAGCCCCCTGCGCCCGGCTCACATACAAGGCCACGAGATTGGGGGCAATGTCCGCAATGCAGACCGGCACGCACATGCCGCACATCACACAGTCCATAAACATCTCGGACACGCTTTTGAAGTCGCCGAAAACGGCTTTCCAGACTCCCTCCCGCACGTCGATCTGCTGCGGGCAGGCTTCGGTGCAGGCGTTGCAGTTCCTGCAGAGCGGGGCTTCAGGATAGAGATTGAAGAGATCTTGTTTCGGATCTTTGAGCGTCTGAATGTCGTAGATGGCCTTCCGGGCTGGAAACGGCGGCATCATCGTGATCGACATGCCGTCTTGCACCGCCATTTGGCAGGCCAGGCAGGTTCTCACTTTAGGGTCGTCCTTGGTCCGATAGTAGGCCGCGCAGGCGCCGCAGAACCCGCCAAGACAGCCGGCCCCACGGACGACTTCCTGACCCGAGTACCACAGGGCCTTAATGATCGTGATCCCCTCCGGCACCTCGTACTTCTTGCCGGCAATCTCGATCGTAACCATCCGAGGCTTGAGCACCTCGGGTTGATCGATCACATTGGTATCTTCTTGTGCCATTGTTTCCTTCGTGAGGCGTAAGGGGTTCATGAAACCATCCCCTCACGCCTAACGCCTTACCCCTAACGGTCTCTAAGCGATCGCGTCCACGATCGCATTCAAGGTTGGGCTGGGGCGCATCGCTTTTGACGCCTTCGCATCATCAGGATGATAGTACCCGCCGACATCGACCGGCTTCCCCTGAGCGCCGAGCAATTCGCTCACGATCTTGGCTTCATTGTCCGCCATATCCTTGGCGATCTTGGCAAAGCGTGCTGCCAGGTTCTTATCCTGAGTCTGCTGGGCCAAGGCTTGCGCCCAGTACAACGCCAGATAGAAATGGCTCCCGCGATTATCGATCTCTCCGACTTTACGGGCTGGAGACTTGTTACTCTCTAGGAACTTCGCATTGGCCTGATCGAGCGAGTCGGCCAGAATTTTTGCCGCTTGATTGTTCGCCACCTTGGCAAGATGTTCCAATGAGGCGGCCAGCGCGAGGAATTCACCGAGCGAATCCCAGCGGAGATACCCTTCTTTCTGAAACTGTTGCACGTGTTTGGGTGCCGAGCCGCCTGCGCCGGTCTCGAAGAGGCCGCCACCGTTCAGCAGAGGAACAATCGAAAGCATCTTGGCGCTGGTCCCGATTTCGAGAATTGGGAACAGATCCGTGAGATAGTCGCGCAACACGTTCCCCGTCACAGAGATTGTGTCCTTCCCCTCTTTGATCCGTTCCAACGAAAGGCGCGTTGCATCAGCCGGCGTCATGATCCGGATTTCGAGGCCCTTTGTATCGTGATCTTTCAAGTAGCGTTCGATCTTCGTGATCAATTGCGCATCGTGCGCCCTGGTCTTGTCCAACCAGAAAATCGCTGGGGCTCCAGTGGCCTTCGCACGATTCACCGCCAACTTGACCCAGTCCCGAATCGGCGCATCCTTCACCTGACACATGCGCCAGATATCCCCTTCTTCGACATTATGTTCCAGCAAGGTCCTTCCTGAGGCATCCACCACGCGGATCGTGCCATTGCCCGGCGCCTTGAAGGTCTTGTCGTGTGAACCGTATTCCTCGGCCGCCTGCGCCATGAGACCGACGTTCGGCACGCTGCCCATCGTCTTGGGATCGAAGGCGCCGTGTTGTTTACAGAACTCGACGACCTCGTGATAGACCGGCGCGTAGCTGGAATCCGGGATCACGCATTTGGTGTCCGCCAGCTTGCCGTCAGGACCCCACATCTTGCCGCTGTCGCGAATGACCGGGGGCATGGAGGCATCGATGATGATGTCGCTGGGTACATGCAGGTTGGTGATCCCCTTGTCGGAATTCACCATCGCCATGGGAGGCCGCTTCTTGTAGACCTCTTGAATATCGGCTTCGATCGCCTTGCGCTGATCGTCCGGCAAGGCTTTGATCTTCGAGTAGAGGTCGCCGATGCCGTTGTCGGGATCCACGCCCAGCTTCTTAAGCGTCTCGCCATGCTTCTCGAACACGTCCTTGTAATACACCGTCACGGCATGGCCGAAGATCTTGGGGTCCGAGATCTTCATCATGGTGGCTTTCATATGAAGCGAGAACAGTACGCCCTGTTTCTTGGCATCTTCGATCTGCTCTTCGAGGAACTGGCGAAGGGCCCGCTTGCTCATGAACGTGGCGTCGATCACTTCATTGGCCTGCAGCGCCACTTTCGGCTTAAGCACGGTCGTCTTGCCGTCCTGACCGACGAACTCGATCCGCGCATCGGTCGTCGCAGTCGTCGTCATGGACTTTTCGTTGGACCGGAAATCTCCGCCCTTCATATGGCTGACATGCGTCTTAGAGTCCGGACTCCAGGCACCCATCTTATGCGGATGCTTCCTCGTATGAGCTTTCACGGAGAGCGGCGCACGGCGATCGGAGTTGCCTTCACGCAGAACCGGGTTGACGGCGCTCCCTTTGACTCTGTCATAGCGGGCCTTGATATCCTTCTCTTTATCGTCTTTCGGATTTTCCGGGTACTCGGGAAGCTTGTAGCCCTGGCTCTGTAACTCTTTGATGGCCCCTTGAATCTGGGGAAGCGAGGCACTGATGTTCGGGAGCTTGATGATATTGGCTTCCGGTGTCTTGGACAGCTCGCCCAATTCAGACAGCGCGTCCGGCTGCTTCTGCTGCGGTGTCAGATAGTCTGGGAAAACGGCGAGAATGCGGCCAGCCAACGAAATATCCCGCAATTCAACTGAGACGCCGGCCGCTTTGCTGAAGGCGTTAATAATCGGAAGAAACGAATAGGTCGCCAGCATTGGCGCTTCATCGGTTTTCGTATAAATAATCTTCGATGCAGTGGTCGTCATGATGATTCCCCTCCTAACTCCTTGTTAGTTCAGCGCATTCAACGCTGAACCAACCTTGAACCACGCAATTTGTTGCTCGGTGATGCTGTGGTTCGCCTGAATGGTGAGTGACTTACCATCCGCTTTATGGATGGTCACTTGCACCGGTTTGCCAGGAGCCAGACTGCTTAGCCCTGTCACGCTGATGCGATCCTGTTGCTCGATCTTCTCGTAATCCTTCGGGTCAGCAAAGGTCAACGCCAAGATCCCCTGCTTCTTCAAATTGGTCTCATGAATACGGGCAAAGCTTTTGGTGAGCACCACTTTCACATTGAGAAATCGCGGAGACATCGCGGCATGTTCTCTGCTGCTGCCCTCCCCGTAATTCTCGTCGCCTACCACGATCGAGCCGATGCCCTTCGCCTTGTACCGGCGGGCGATCTGAGCGATGGTGAGCCCCGATTCGCCCGTCAACACGTCCGTGCCCTTGCCGGGCTCGGAAGAAAATACATTGTTCGCACCCAGGAACATATTGTCGCTGATCTTGTCCAAATGGCCGCGGAACTTGAGCCAGGGTCCTGCTGGAGAAATGTGATCGGTCGTCGTCTTGCCTTTGGTCTTGATTAACAGCGGGAGTTTCTCAAAGTCCTTGCCGTCCCAGCGCGGAAAGGGCTGCAACAACTGCAACCGCTCGCTGGTCGGCGAAACTTCGACGGTCAAGCCCTCGCCGCTGGCTGCCGGCGCAACAAACCCTTCCTCACCCTTTGCGAAACCCTTGGCCGGAAGCTCTTCACCCTGCGGCGGTTCCAACGTGAATTCCTTCCCATCCGCTCCTTTGAGTTTGCCATTGACAGGATCGAATCCCAAGTCTCCGGACAGCGCATAAGCGGTCACCACTTCCGGACTGGCGAGGAACGACAGGGTTTCGTTGATGCCGTCGTTACGGCCAGGAAAATTGCGGTTGAAGGAACTGACGATCGAATCCGCTTTCCCCTTTACGCCATCGGCCCGCTTCCACTGCCCGATGCAGGGGCCACAGGAGTTGGACAACACCGTGCCGCCTAATTTTTCAAATGTCTCCAAGAACCCGTCGCGCTTCATCGTATTATAAATGCGCTCGGAGCCAGGCGACACGAGGAACGCGGTCTTTGCCTTCAACCCGGCCTTCATGCCCTGCTTGGCGATGTGGGCCGAACGGCTGATGTCTTCGTAGGATGAGTTCGTGCAGCTTCCGATGAGGGCCGCCTTGAGTTCGACCGGATAACCCTTCTCCTTAGCTTCCGCGGCCATCTTGGAAATGGGTCTGGCGAGATCCGGCGTATGGGGCCCGACAACATGGGGCTCGAGCGTCGACAAATCGACTTCGACGATCTGGTCGTAGTACTTCTCAGGCGAATGAGCAACCTCGGGATCCGCCACAAGCAATGACTTGTTGGCGATCGCAAGGTTGGCCAGATCGGCCCGATCCGTAATGTTCAGATAGGCGACCATCTTCCGGTCGAAGGGAAACACCGATGTCGTGGCGCCCAGTTCCGCGCCCATGTTACAGATCGTTCCCTTACCGGTCGCACTGATGGTTTCCGCACCGGGCCCAAAGTATTCAACGATCTTATTCGTCCCGCCCTTCACCGTGAGCAAGCCGCAGAGGTATAGAATCACGTCCTTCGGCGAGGCCCAGCCGCTCAACTTACCGGTCAAGCGGATGCCGATCAGTTTCGGATGGAGTACTTCCCAGGGCAGACCGGCCATCACTTCGCCGGCATCGGCGCCGCCGACACCGATGGCTAACATCCCGAGCCCTCCACCATTGGGCGTATGCGAGTCGGTGCCGATAATCAAGCCGCCGGGAAATGCGTAATTTTCCAGCACAACCTGATGAATGATCCCGGCACCAGGCTTCCAGAATCCAATACCGTACTTCTTGGCCGCCGAGGCGAGAAAATTATAGACCTCCTTGTTCTCGTCCACCGCACGAAGCAGGTCCTTCTCAGAACCCATCTCGGCACGGATCAAGTGGTCGCAATGGATGGTGCTCGGCACGGCCACTTTCTTCTTGTTGGCCTGCATGAACTGCAACATGGCCATTTGGGCCGTCGCATCCTGCATCGCCACGCGATCGGGCCGCAGCGCCAACATCGCCTTGCCGCGCTCCCAGGTCTGAGTCTCGAAATTATCGGCGTGTGAAACCAGCACCTTCTCCGCCAGTGTCAGACCACGGCCGAACTTCTTCCTGGCCTTGGCGAACAAGTCCGGCATCTTTGCATATAGGTTCTTGGCAATATCCATCGACATGATTGTACTCCTTGAAAGCTCACAGCCGTCAGCTTTCAGCAGTCAGCATGAGCTGAGCGCTGATGGCTGATAGCTATTTCAACGGCGGCACTTCGCGCCGCTTGGGCGCCGCGTAGTTGACGAGGTAATCGAACAGCCGGATCAAGCGGCTATCCTGACGCTTCTGATCCACCCAATGCCCGATCAATCCGATCGTGCGTGAGAGAATGAAGAAGCCGTTCAAGCTGTCAACCGGGAAGCCGATATCGACAAGCACCGCCGCCATCGTTCCGTCCACGTTCAGAATCAGGTTGTCCTTCTTCACCGAGGTGATCTTTTCCACTTCGAGCGCAAAGTCCAGGCAGGGAGTCTTGATGTTCAAACTCTTGACGTAGCCGACCAACTCCTTCA
>JBGPVY010000070.1:0-11931 GCA_041491905.1 Nitrospiraceae bacterium
CGTTCGATCAACGACCGTTGACATGTTCAGACCGATGACCAGTGCCACCACCGCGACGATGAAGCCGGCAAGCGGACCAGACACGCCGATGTCGAACAGTGCGCGCCGATTCACGATCGGCCCGCGCAGGCGGATGATCGCCCCGAATGTGCCGATGAAATACGGAGGGCCCGGGATGAACAACGGCAGCGACGCCGGTACGCCGTGGATGCGGGAGAGCACATAGTGCCCGCATTCATGGGTCACCAGAATGATCAGCAGCGTGACGGCGAAGGGAATCCCGCGCCAGAGCGTCTCGGGGTGTTCGAGCAGAAAGTTCACCGGTCCATGGATCGGTCCGTCGTAGGCCTGATAGGCCCCGGCCCACAATGTGGTAAAGATCGTCGCTACAAAAAGGCTGATGGGCAGTATCCATTTCGAGAAGGGGGTCTCCTCGAATTCGTCGTCCGCGGAGAGAGCACTGATGTCCTCAGACGGTCCTGACACAACCGGCAGCTCCCCGCTGCGGATCGGCTGGTCATCGTTCCGCTGATCGAGATTCATGGGGCCTTCTTCAAGCAGGTTGCGGAATAACTATTGTGGCACGGTGGAAATTCACTGGCCCGCACGTCTAGGACAACAGGAACACGCCGCACAGGATGCTCAAAAAGGCCAGACTTCTCACCCGCCCATCCCTGGCGCGCCGAGACGCGCCTTGTCCCTAGCAAGGCCGCACTCCGAGGCTGACCCTCGTTTCACGTTTCACGCCTCACGTTTCACGGTTCCTCCGAGCGAAGCGAGAACGATGCTGGCGGACTTTTTCAGCATCCTGTTTCAATGATCCGTAGCGAAGGGATTATAGTCCAGTTCTTCGCGAACTGTCGTGGCCGGTCCGTGACCCGGCAACAACCGATACTCAGGTGACAACGTGAGCACGCTGGTCCAGACCGATCCCAGATGGGTCTGATACAGCGTACTGGGATTCGAGCGGCCAATGGATCCCGCAAACAACGTATCGCCGACGAAACAGACGTGCTGTGACTCGGCATCCATTCGATAGCAAATCCCGCCAGGGGTATGGCCCGGCGTCGCCAGGCAGTGTACGCGCAAGCCCCCGACTGCAATCGTCTGACCATTCCCCGGCGCCTTCAGCTGTGCACCGGGGGGTCGCCAGCTGAGGAGATCGACATCCTCCGTTCCGAGATACACTGGCGCCTCACGAAACTTCAGAATCTGGTCAATCCCGTCGGCATGATCTGCATGGCCGTGCGTCAGACAAATCCCCATCAGGCGCAGGCGGTGCGTGGACAAGAACTCGATCATCGCCGGCGCATTGTAAGCCGTGTCGATGAGCACCGCTTCCCCGCCGTCATGGACTACATAGCCCTGCACGCCATAGCCATTGATCGATCCCTGTATCGTCTCCACGCAGGTCATCGGCGGTTGCGCGACCGGTTCCCACTTCTCGATCGCGATCTGCTCCAACGGACCAGGACGAAGTCCTAACACCTTCGCCAGCGCCCGAACCTCAATGCAATCAGGTGGGCGAACGCCGCGCTCCAGCGCTGTGATGTCGCCACCGGGCAATCCGGTCATCCGCGCCACATCCGCCACGGACCATGCCTGCCCCATGCGGGCCTTCTTGATAATGTCACAGAAATCGTCTTCGAGCGGCATAACCAAGCCTTCAGCTATCAGCAGTCAGCGCTCAGCTCTGAGTTCGATCTTGGCTCATGGCTGACCACTGACAGCTATCGATTCTGTTCTACGCCTGTGCAACTTAGCTTAGGCCGCTAATGATGCGGCGATATTCATCCTCGGAGTAGGCTCTGAGAGTCGTGGACCGCACATTGCCGAGCGATCCCAACTTGAGGCCGAAACTCGCCAGCTTGTCGTTGTTCGGCATATCAACGATGAGAACAAGATCATACGCCCCCAGCGTCATGTAGAAGGATTTGACCTCGCCACCCAAGTCCTTCGCGAGCTTCTTGACCCCATCCAGCCGCTTCGGCGAGTCTTTCACGTTCCTGATTCCCTGATCCGTCCAATTGAGCAGCATCAGATAGGTCACCATGACAACCTCCTTTCACCTTCGGCCGCATGCACAATCTGTTGGCTCCACAGTACCTTGTCTCTGGCGGCCAATCAAGTTGCAGCAGGTGCCGTCCGCCGAGCTGTCCACGATACCTTTCTTGACACCCAATCTGGTTATGGTGTCTACTGCCATATGCCGAAGGCGAAGCTGGTCCTCCACACGAGATACGTGGACGAGCAGGGAGGGCTGGTGGAAATGAAAGCTTATGACGTTCCAAGAGCACCGAGTACGCCACACGGATTCAAGTATTCCTTGGTTTATATACTCAATGGGCAACGGTTGGTCGGGTACGACAACCATGAGCACAAAGGCGATTATCGGCATTTTCGTGCCACCACGACTCCGTACGTCTTTACGACCGTTGACCGCCTGATCTAGGATTTTCGTCGCGACATGGCCGCTGTCAAAAAGGAGCTTGGAAGATGAAAATCAGACGGCTGAAAGTGGGGGTTCGCCCCTTAGAAGAAGGGTTGCAAGAGTTCGGTGGAACGCTCAAAGCTCTTCAGACGGGCAAGACCCTGTCCAAGCGGAGGGGGATCTACTTTGTCAGTGTGGAAGCCATGCGACGGGTACTCACACCCTCACGCCTGACCTTGCTCCACCTAATCCGGACTCGTCATCCTCGTTCAATAGCCGCGCTGGCTAAATTGATCCGCAGGGACTTCAAAAATGTTCATGCCGATCTGAAGCTCCTGGCTGATCTCGGGCTTGTGCACTTGGAACCAGGAGCGCACATGCGCGACTCCGTCACACCGACCGTTCCTTACGAACGGATTCAATTTGAGATCGCTGTGTAAGAAGAAGGGGGAGGCTCGTGTCAGGTCAGGCAATGGCCGACTATTGCTCGACTTCGGCGAGTCCTTCACATTTGATTTCCTGGTTCCTCCAGTTAGCGATCTTCTCTAATCGGTTGAAGCGAGGACAGGAAAGTAAAGATCCATCTTCCGCTGAGGTAGCTGAATCACGTGACGTCTCCGAGGTCAGGAAATCCTTCCAAGCCCTTTTCAAATTCTCAAGATCGATTGTGTCTGTTGTTAAAGCCAGCGAAGTCACACGCGTCTCAAAGTGCTGGGCACTCTCAATTTCTGGATTACAAACCATTAGCCCGATCAGCTCTAGACCATCTCTATCCGTCAACGACCCCGGGTCGTTCTTAAACTTCGCTTCAAGATGATTAATGCGCTCTCGGCGTCTACCTTCTTGTTCGTCAAGAAATCTTCTCAGATCATCTCCTGTTTCATCTGTCATTGACGTCCCTGCGGCTGGAAGGGATGGACACGGAGGCGTTCGCCATAGCGTCATGGCGATCCAACAGCTTGAATCAATAGCGCGCGACGGCATTGCGACGCTGCGTCGCAGCCTTAGAGGAGCGTGCGGTCAAATCATCAATTGACTCAGCTGCCACGCCCGGCCCGTCGCATTATGGCGACGCCGGAGTTGCCCGCCCTTCGTCAGCCGCTCCCTTCCTATCCTTCCGGAGCCAACTTAATCTCCTTCACTTCCCCAAATCCCGACAGCAACTTCGGCAGGGCCTCGCCGGCCCCGACCGCGACGATGGTCAGTCGATCGGGGTTGAAATGTTTCTTCGCCGCAGCCAGGATCTCCTCTTTCGTCAACGCGACCACGCGGGTACGCAATTGCTGGAGAAAATCCTTGGGAAGCCCGTCGTATTCCAGTTCAACCAACCGCCCCACGATCGCGGACGAGCTGGCAAAGGAGAACACAAACGAGTTCACATAGGCCTCTTTCGCTTCTGCCAGCTCGCTGTCCGTCACCAACTCGGTCCGCATCCGCTCCATGTTCTCGACAAACCGAGTGATGACCTCTTGCGTCGATGGCAACTTCGTCTCTGCACGCATCAGCCAGACGCCTTGATCGTGCACCCCGGAGTTCAAGCGGCTGCCGACCGAGTAGGCCAAGCCCCGCTTGGTCCGCACGTCGTTGAAGAGACGGCTGCGAAAGGAACTGCCTCCCAGAATATCGTTCGCAATTGCCAACGCCACATAGTCGGGATCCTGCTCCTTGATTGACAGATGACCGAGGCGAAGATGCGTTTGCGAGGTCTCCTTGTTCACAAACCGAACAACGGGCTTCGCCTTCGGATCCTGGTGCACGTCGGCAATTGTCAGCACCGGAACCTCGCCTTTTTTCCAATCGCCGAATACTTCGCGCAGCAGGGCCAGCATCGCGGACTTGTCGAAGTCGCCCGTCACTCCCAACATCATGCCGTTCGGATGAATGGTCTTCCGGTGAAAGGCGACCAGATCGTCTCTGGTGAGGCGGGTGATAGACCCGATGCTACTTTCACGCGCCGTCGGGTGATCCGCTCCGTACAGGAGTTTGACGAACTCGCGTCCGACGATCGAACCGGGGTTATCTTGCCTGCGGCGAATTTCTTCGATGGCCTGCAGCTTAGCCAGTTCAACCCGCGCCGGCTCAAAAGCGGGTGTCCGGATGAGTCCCGCGAAAATCTGGAGCCCCCGCTTCAAGTCCTTGCTGAGCACATCGAGCGACGCGGAACCGGATTGCCGTCCAATCGAGAGGCCGACATCCCCGGCGAACTGTTCAAGTTCTTCGTCCACTCGTTCAGCGGACAGGCCGCCGCCCCCGCCTGTCCGCATGATAAAACCGGTCAACGAAGCCAGTCCGATCTTCTCTGCCGGATCGAGCCAGCTGCCGGTTCGCATAGTCGCAGTTATGCTGATCAAAGGCAGCTCATGGTCCTCAAGGAGATACACGATCATCCCATTCTCGAGCACCACGCGATCCGGTTCTGGCGGGGTGAACTCAACCGGCTTAAACGTCATCTGCCTGGGATCGCCCAATGCAAGATCTCCAGCACAGGCAGCCAGCATCGGGATGGCGACCGCCATGATCATCGAGCACAGCACGAAACCCCATCGCTTCACGTCTCGCGTTTCACATATCACGTCCCTCATCGCGCCACCTCGTGCTGCGGCGCCGTCGCGACGTTCTTCTCGCCGGCCTTCTTCACCAACGTGGCCACTGTCCGGTTCGACTTTGTGAAATACTCAGCTGCCACTCGCTGGATATCCACCGGCGTCACGGCCGCAATTTTGTCCCGAGCCTTTAACGCGTAGCGCCAGTCTCTTGCTACCGTCTGATAAAGCGCCAATTGAGAAGCAAGACCTCCGTTGGATCGAAGCGCCCGCACCAAATCGGCATCGAGGTTATTCAGCACTTTCTCAAGCTCCTTGGCGGAGACCGGCTCCGTCTTGAGTCGTTCGAGCTCGGCATAGATGGCCGCTTCGACTTCTGCCGTCGTATGGGGCGCAAGCGGTGTGGCACTGAGCACGAACAGATTTGGAGCAAGGACCCCCGGATAGTTCGAATCGGAGTTCACCGAGGCGGCGATCCGTTTCTCGCGGATCAGATTCGCATAGAGCCGGGAGGTGAGTCCGTCGCTTAATACCGCGTCGATCACGTCGAAGACATAGTCATCGGGATGGCCCAATCCCGGCTTGTGAAACCCGATGGCCACCGACGGTTCAGCATCGTACTCCACCTCCACGCGGCGCTCCCCTCGTTGAGGCGGCTCAACGGTGACGATCGGAGGCTGCGGAGGCGCGGCCGGTATCGTGCCGAACGTCTGCTCGATCAGCGTCATGACGTCCTTCGGATTAATATCGCCCACGATGGCAATCGTCGCATTGCCGGGACCGTAATAGGCTTTGAAGAAGGCTTCGGTGTCGGCCGGCGTGAGCGACAGGATATCCGACTCCCAGCCGATCGTCGGAATGCCATACGGATGGGCGCGGAAGGCAGCCGAGGTGAAGGTTTCAAACAACAGCCCGTTGGGACTGTCTTCATTCCGCAACCGCCGCTCTTCCATGACCACTCCGCGTTCTTTGTAGAATTCGCGGAGGACCGGATGCGCCATTCGATCGGCTTCGAGCGCAGCCCACAGCGGAAGACGATTCGCCGGAAGGCTGATCATATAGCGAGTCAGGTCCTTACCGGTCGCTGCATTGAGCCCAACCCCCCCGTGGCGTTGGTAGAGTAAGGCCATCTCATTGCCCGCCACGAACTGTCCCGCCTTTTCTTGTAGTTCCGTAAATCGTTTCTGCAGCCCCTCGATGGCGGCCCGATTCTCAGGATTGGCCGGTCTCTCCTGACTCTTCCGTGCGAGGTCTCGTTGCCGCTGCTCCAGCTCGGTCCCCACTCGATACCACTCTTCGAGAATGGGGCGTTCTTCCTCGTAATTCTTCGTCCCGACCGTCCTCGTGCCCTTGAACGCCATATGTTCGTAGAGATGCGCCAGGCCGGTATGCCCAGCCTGTTCGTTTACTCCCCCGACCCCGAAGGTCATGTTGAGGGAGACCACCGGCGTCTGATGTCGTTCGACCATGAGGATGGTCAATCCGTTCGTCAATTTCTGTTCCACCACACGATCCGCCAGGCCGGGCGAGGCGGCATGCGATAGGTTAAGGTTCAGGCTGAGAGCCGTGGCAAGCAAGAAAACCGTGAAGCGTGAAGCGTGAAGCGTACCTCGTAGGAGGACGGAGTTGATAGCAAATGGCGTATAGCAGGTGCAAAGACACTCCTGTACTTGTTCTACGGGCATACTATCGGCCATACGCCATACGCTATAGGCTCTTTTCTTCGGATGAGATACGAGCGACGCTTGAGTCGTCATATGAATAGTTCCAGCAATTCTTCCGGTCGTTCAATAAACCAATCCGGCCGGCAAGCGGCCATCTTCTCACGATTCCCCATACCATAGCCGACTGCGCAGACGCGGATACCCGCATTGTGGCCGCCGTTGATGTCGTTGGTGCTGTCCCCGACGAGTACGGTCTGTTCTTTCGGCACATTCAGTTGTTCCATTACATGCAAAAGCATGCCCGGCTCCGGCTTCAATCCGAACCCGTTGTCCCCGCCGACGACGTACTGAAAATGATTCGCCCCCAATCCTTTGAGAATTACATTCGTATACTCGATCGATTTGTTGGTCGCCACCGCCTTGCGCTTTCGCTCGAAGTGGACAAGCGCCTGTTCGACACCGGGATAGAACGTGGTGCGATCGAGGCAATGGGCCAAGTACTGGCCCCTGAACACCCGCAACGCCTCGTCGAAGGTGCCCCGGCTGCCCTCGCCGACCGACAAGCGCAACAATTGTTTTATCCCATCCCCCACAAACCCAAAGATTTCCTCGATCGGCCGCTGCGGCAACCCCAGCTCGGCCAACGTCAGGTTTACCGACGCGGCAATGTCCCATTTGGACTCGATGAGCGTCCCATCCAGATCGAAGATCAACAGCTCGACCGAGGTCTTTCCCATCATTATTTTGCCTTTCGTAACTCGTCCTGCAACGCCCCAAGACGGTCTCGCTTCGCCGGGTCGGTTTCCTTCACCCAAGCTTCGCGCACGAGATTCACCATCCGCTTCAGTCCCACGTGAGGGGGAAGCATCGGCTCGACAATCCTCCATCGATTATTGACGGCTTTTACGCGAAACCGTACCTCTTCTGTCTCAACCTCCTGGACGAAACCGGCGGTTTCCAGATACACCGAGCCTATGACCTGAAAGGTGACCGGAATCACGACTTCCAGCCGATCGATCACCTCCCATTGGCGATACTGCTCCGCCACCACAAAGCCTCGCGTCACAACGACATGCCCCCACGCCGGCTCCTCATGCCAATTCGTGTAGGACGCGACCGTCTCGACCGACATGGCATCGAGGCGCGCCCCCTTATAATCGAGCGCCAGATACCGTTGCACCACGTCAGAAGGTGAGCGCTGGAGGGATCCGGTCTGCGCGAGACCATCTCCGGCTGACAACACCAGGGCAAGCAACTGACACAGAAAAAACACGAACCGCCCCACAACGTTGGGTGTCATCGTGTGCTCTTGTCTTCCAAATCTTTACTCCTCCCGTGGGAACTGAGTAAGCCTCCCGAGCAGGCTGTTGAAAAAGTCGCTCTTCTCACCCGCCCGACTCCGGCGCGCCGAGACGCGCCTGTTCCCATGCGACGTTCTCGCGTCGCTCAGAGGCTTCCCGTACGGAGAAGAGAGCCTCTCGGATACCGGAATGACTATATGGACACTTCCGTTCGCCAAGATCCATTGCAAGGGCGAACGGCCCACACGAAGTGCGGTATGTACCTCCTCGCCTCTTCGCTCACTGCGGCCTTGCTGGACGACCTTTTTGAACAGCCTGCATGCGCGCGGGCGGCAATGGAGCTCTCAGTCCGCAGGCGCTGTGCGGGCACAGGGCCCGCTCAGCCGCTTCAGCTCACCCGACTTTGTGTAACTTCATCAAATTGGTCCCCCCGGTCTGACCAATCCTGGTCCCCGACAGAATCACGATCCGCTGTCCCGTTGTCGCCAGTCCATCGGTCTTCAGGCGGCGTTCCGCTTCATCGATCCGTTCATCAGTTTGAGCGATCTGCCGCATCGTGTGAGGGATCACACCCCAGTACAGCGCCATCCGCTGCCGTACGGCCTCAAACGGAGTCAATGAAATAATTGACGCGTCGGGTCGCTGCTTCGACAGCAAGCGCGCAGTCGTACCCCGTTCGCTAAATGCCACGATGACGCTCGCCCCGATAGCTGAGGCTGCCGAAGAGGCCGAATGGCAAATGGCCTCCGGGAATGAGCCTTCCCCCTGTGGCGCGTCGGGCGAGCGCGGACGCCACGATCGAGTCCCTTCTTCTGCGGCTCGAACGATTCGGTCCATGACACGGACTGCTTCAACCGGGTGCTGCCCGATCGCCGTTTCTGCGGAAAGCATGACGGCATCAGTCCCATCGAGCACGGCGTTGGCCACATCCGACGCTTCTGCCCTTGTCGGGCGCGTGTGGTGTGTCATGGACTCCAACATCTGACTGGCCGTGATCACGAGGCGGCGCAGGCGGTTGGCTTCTGCGATAATGCGCTTCTGTAGGAGCGGAACCGCCTCCGGTCCCATCTCCACTCCCAGATCGCCCCGCGCAACCATCACACCGTCCGCCTGATCAAGAATCGCATCCAAGCACTCAACCGCTTCCGGCCTTTCGATCTTCGCAATAATCGGTACGTCGCCGCCCCAGTCTGCCACTAACTTCCTTGCAGCCACCACGTCATCGGGACCTCTGACAAACGAGAGGGCCACATAGTCCACCCCCTGTGCGATGCCGACCCGGAGATCGTTCCGATCTTTGTCTGTCAGAGTGGGAGAGCTGATGCGAGTATCCGGCAGGTTCATACCTTTGTGCGAGGTGAGTCGTCCCCCGGTCACGACTCCGCATTCGACGGCGCCGCCGATAATCCGATCAGCAATCAGCTCGATCAACCCATCGTCAATCAGGATGCGGGCGCCTGGCTGGACATCCCGCACCAGGTATTGGTACGTCACCGGGATCTCACGCATGCCGGATGTAGCGATAGACTGTGCGCCGAGTTGACCGCCGGACCGGAGCAGAGTCGTCACGAGCCTCACAGTCTGGCCGGCAACCAAATCGAGCCCGCCCTGATCGACTTCTCCAACACGGATCCTCGGTCCTTGCAGGTCCTGGATGATCGCTACCGCCACGCGCCGACGATCCGCTGCTTCGCGAATGGCCTTGATCGCACGCGTATGCGATTCGTGAGTCCCATGAGAAAAGTTGAGACGCGCCGCGTCCATGCCGCTTTCAATTAACTGATCCAGCACGGTGGGCGAATCGCTGGCGGGGCCAATGGTACACACGATTTTGGCTTTACGCATAGACAATGCTGTCACGGGTCATTGGTCATTCGGGATGCGCGTCGCGCGAGAAAGACAAGACGGGCGGGACATGAGATGCTGACTCATCCCGCATTTTGCTCGCGTCCCGCTTTTCCCCGCTCTTCTCGCGATGATAGCCAGGGATCTCATTCTAGCAAACGACCTCCACGCCCACAACGCAACCGCCGTTTCAGGCGCAGGCACCTCGTTCATCCATGATCGAGTCGCCCTGTGACGATGAGTAGAGATGGATTCAGGCACGGCCTTCACGGTAAGACGCCACCCTCCATTCATCCCGCTACGGCAGCTCGCTTCCGTGCATTCGGGCGAAGATTTCCCAGTCGAACTGCTTCGGTGCCACAGCGTGGAGTGGGATCGCCTCGATGGTGCCTGGCCCGCGATAGGCCAACATGCACCCGACCACCCGCTCCGGCTCCTTGACGAGACGGCGAATCGCTTCATAGGCCAGATCTTGTCCGATGGTCTTGTCCTCGGGGGTCGGGGGCGCCCCCCGTAACGTGTGCCCGAGGATCGTGGCTTTGGTTGCAGGGGCGAGGCGATATTCACCGGGGCGTGCCTGAAACTGTGGCCACGTAGTAAGTGTGCTGGCAACATACTCGACAAGACCGCGCACGCCGCCATCCTGGTGATGGCGATGGGGCGTCTGTTCCGCCACCACAAACAGATGGCTTTTGTTCGGGACGCCCAAGGTGCGCTTAAGCGTGCCCAGGATGAAGTCGTCGATATACGCGTCGGGATCGGGATGCTCGTTGACCAAGAGGCCTTCAGCTCTGGCCTGATACGCACAGGCAAGGGCGAGATGGCCGGACCCCGCCCCCATAATCTCGACGAAAAAGACGCTGCCCATGGCAGAACTGGTGGCTTTCAGCGACTCGATGGATTGATTCGCCAGAGACACGGCCGAATGAAAACCCAGGGAGGTCGTCCCCTCGAGATTATTGTCGATCGTGCCTGGAATCCCTACTGGTTGGACCCCAAATCCTTCGTAGAGCGCCCGCGCGCCTCGAAGACTCCCGTCCCCACCAATGACCACCAAGGCTCCATCTTCCATATAGGGCCGAAGATGCCGCATGGTGGCCTGTTGCACCTGCTCGTCCTTGAAATCTTCGAAGCGGCTGCTCCCAATCGGACTGCTCGCATGGCTGCCCATACCGCGGGTATCGTCCTCGGTCACCGCTTCGATCCAGTTGTTGGCCAGACCTAAGAACCCGTGACGGACGAAGTAGACTTCCAGGCCAAACCGGTGTCCTGTCACGCGCAGTTCTTTCAACGCGGCGCCGGCACCGGCGAAATCGCCACCCGAGACCAATGCCACGATCCGCTTGATCTGTCGGGGCTTGAGCGTGATCCGATCTCTGCGTTCGCGCTCGACCTTCACCCAGGTCTCCCGCGCCGCCCGTTCCCGCGCTGACAAACCCACAGCGGTGGAATAGCCGGATAAGAGTCCCTGTTCGTAGGTCAGCAAGACGACGTTATCCTGTCCCTCCTTATATTCGCCAAACTCGGTGAAGGCTTCGCGAAAGGGGCGAGGATCGAGATAAATCATGAGCGCCCGCAGCGTGGAGCTGTGGCTGTATACGCACACGGCCTTCCCCTGGTGGGACTGGCCCAACCGGCGGAAGCCATCGACGATATCCACATAGACATCGAAGAAGGAATGCCCGCCCGGGTAGCTATAGAGGGGATGTTTGATCAGGCGCTTGGCCGTCTGCACGTCCACGCCGAACGCTTTGGCGGCCTCCTCGGCCTCCACCTTCTTCTCCAGACCTGTGACCCATCCGAAATCCTGGGAATCTAAGGCAGGATCGCAGGCGGGTGGGAGCGCCTCAGCATGGTGCGCATGCGCCTGCATCAGCGCCGCGACCACCCGCTCATACAGTTGCCGCGTATTGGGGCTGTGGCTCACTAGATGGACGAAGGTACGCGGATCGAGGTAGTTGTGAATGTGCAGGAAGTCCAATTGTTGCCCGACCACGCCCAGCATCCGGGCCAGGGCTGCACCGACTGCGTCGGCTTTGGGGACGCCCCGCTCAGGATCCAGCACGTTCGCGAGGCGGCGCCCGACTCGATAGGTGCCGCTCTCCACGCGGGAGATACCATGACGCATCGTGAACAGGAGCGTGCGA
>JBGPVY010000098.1:0-9279 GCA_041491905.1 Nitrospiraceae bacterium
AAGGAGCCGTTTGATAAGAATAGTAGTCTGGACTCCACGAGGAAGCAAGGTGAAAGATGGCGGCCGCGCGCCCTGGCCACCGTGCCGGCTGCCGCAGAGGTTGTCGGGTGGCCCTGACCCACGCGCTGATCCGAAGCATCGGTTACTTTTTGCTTGATTTTGATCGGGGTAGAGAGGCATACAAGTGGTCTACTGTGCGCTGACAGTCTGAGAATGAATCGTAGAATAAAGGAGGGCCTGCGGTGGCCACACCAACACGAAGGAGGCAACACAAAACTGCAGCAGGACTGCGAATAAGAAGGAAAGAGATCCCGAAGGCCCCGACCGGCATTGTCGGGATGGATGAGGTGTTACGCGGTGGCCTGCCCGCCGGACGCATGACGCTTGTCAACGGCGGTCCCGGGAGCGGCAAAAGTCTGATGGGCTTGCAATACCTGCTGCACGGCGCCGTTGCCGGTGAGCCGGGCATTCTGGTGCTGTTCGAGGAACGCGCCGACGCCATGCGTCAAAACGCCTGGAGCCGGGGATGGGACCTGGCTTCGCTCGAGCAGAAAGGCGGGCTCTACCTGCTGGATGCGCGTTTGAATCCTGAAGCGGTGATCTCCGGCGACTTCTCCATCAAGGGTCTGCTGGCTATCCTCAGTCAGAAGATCAAAGCCATGCGAGCCCGGCGCATTGTGCTTGATGCGGTGGACGCGCTCTTGCATTTGTACGATAGCCCCATGCGCGAGAGACAAGAATTATACGCGCTGCACGAATGGCTGCTGGACCGGGGATTGACCACGGTCATGACGGCCAAAACAATCCCGTACGAGGAGGCTCCTTCCCGGTATGCATTTCTGGACTTCATGGCCGATTGTGTGATTCATCTTGACCAGCGCGTCACGGGTCAGGTCGCAACGCGCCGCATGAGAGTGATCAAGTATCGTGGTTCGGGATATGGCCGCAATGAGTATCCCTTCATCATCGATGAGCATGGCATCCACGTCATGCCGATCACCAGCGCCACCTTACAGCACCGCCCGCCCGGTCCCAAAATATCCAGCGGCCAGGTTCGGTTGGATGACGTACTGGCCGGCGGCTACAGACGTGGGGCCAGCATCCTGATCGTCGGGACCGCCGGCGCGGGAAAGACCACACTGGCCTGCATGTTTGCCCGGGCCGCTTGCCTGCGCGGCGAGCGAGTGTTGTATCTCAATTTCGAGGAGTCGCCAGAATCGATGGTCAGCAGCATGCTGAGCCCAGGCCTTGCCTTGCGGCCGCTGATCAAGAGCGGAAAGTTGGTGATCCAGTCCTACCTGCCGGAAGCGATGGGAGTGGAGGAGCACTTGTTTCATGCCCTGAAAGCCCTGGATGAATTTCAACCCCAGCACGTGGTCGTGGATGCGATCTCGGCCTGCAAGCGCATGGGCTCGGAGCATGCGGCCTTTGAATACCTGATGCGGCTTCTGAACGTCTGTAAAGAGCGCGGGATCACCTGCATGTATCTCAACCAGGCTACCGGCCTGGATATCGTCTCAGAAATCAGCGGGATCGGTGTTTCGTCCATCATCGATACCGTAGTCCTTCTCCGCCAGCTTCCGATCGGCGGCGTGATGAAGCGCCAGTTGATCGTCATGAAGTCAAGAGGCTCGAAACATTCTGAACAGTTCCATGAATTCCGCATCACCGATCGAGGGATCGATCTGGTGAAGGCCTAGCCCAGCGATAGGGCGCGCAGATCGGCGTATCGGAGCGGATACGGAGTAATGGAGTCCGGTCATGAAAGCTCGCAAGCGCGAGAGGCGAAGATACGCAAAGCCTGGAAGTGAAACTTATGTCTTCCGGCTCTTCGTGGTCGGCAACGAGTCCAACTCCACGCAGGCCAGGGAGAATTTGGCTCAGCTGTGCGAGGAGCACCTCAAGGGACGCTACCAGATCGAAACCGTGGACGTGCTGAAAGACGCCGCGACCGCTCACAAAAATAACGTGCTGGTGACGCCCACGTTGATCCTCATCAAGCCCGTTCCGAAGGTCACCGTGTTCGGCAACCTCAGTGATACCAGGCAAGTCCTTGCCGCACTCCAGCTGATTGGCGACGAGCGATGAGTCACCGGAAACCGCCAGTCCCCAGACCGAAGATCAGGATGAAAGAGGCCGAGGCGCTCGTCCGGGCTCTGAAGACTCACCAGGTGGACGGGATTGTCGGTGAGCGCCACATCATGATTTGCCGTATGAAGGAGGTAGAAGAGGAACTCGAAAATTCGCGGGATCAGGTGCGTGCCCTCGCAGCACGATTGCAATTCCTGCGCGAGAGTGAAAGGACCGCGATTGCTCGTGAGCTTCACGATGAGTTTGGCCAGACGCTGACAAGCTTGCAGTTAGGACTAGCATGGATAGCCCGCAAGGTGACTCCACAACAACAGCCGGTGCAAGCGAAAACTAGATCGCTATCCGCTCTTGTCACGACCATGATCCAGTCGGTGAAAAGAATTGCGGTTGAATTGCGACCGGGCGCTTTGGACGAGTTGGGCCTGGTGAAGACCTTGCAATCGGAGGCGCGCGAATTCGAAGGACATACTGGAATCCGGTGCGGGGTTAAGACGAATTTTGGAAAAGCCACGTTTAACCGTGTAGGAAGTGTCTCTATTTTCCGGATCGCTCAGGCAGCCCTCACGAATGTTTCCCGGCATGCTCAGGCTTCCAGGGCCACGATTGCGTTGATGAAGAGAAACAATGATCTTATATTGACGGTGCATGACAACGGGAATGGGATCACCAAGAAGTTGGCCCACAGCCATAATTCTATCGGCATTATCGGCATGCGAGAGCGCGCCCTCGCGCTTGATGGAACGCTGACTCTCCGAGGATCAACAGGCAAGGGGACAACATTAACGGTACGAATTCCGCTGCCACGGATTCTCTAACGGTCGCGAGGCAGTGTCTTTCTGAATAAATTCAAGAAGCGTGGCTTCATTTTCACATCTCCCTCCTCAATATCGTCCTCCACGACTAGGTTCCCCTTCATGAGGCTTCGTTGATATCGAGCAAGGCGAGCGTGAAGTTGCCTGCCGTCTGGATGCTTCACACTGAGCAATTTTGACCAGACTGCCTTCCAGCTAGTTGGATAGAGTTGACCGAAGATTTTGCGCGACTGGGCTGATATAGTGTCGCGGTGTATCACACCTTCGATAAGTCAGGTATACTGTTGAGACTTCCCCTCATACTGGGCCACGCCGAACGAGAAATTCTGTGCTTCTGACGGTCTGGTGTGAATCTGCTGCTGAGCAAGTTTCGCCAGGATCAACTATCCAAGGGAGCGGTGCCGCCGCTGCCCATTCCAGTCTACTCGCCGGCACTCGATCTTCCGTGTCGCATCGGACGTCGATACACACACGTTGGTCTTGAGACCTTCGTCTCGAACCGAGCGTTGCGCTAGGCAAGACGCGCCAAAGAGGGGCAATCCACAGCCGCCATCCTGGTTGCGAACTGGTTCGCGAGACCCCGTATCAAAGAGAGAGACCTCACACGTGAAGGTAAGCAACAAGATCAATCTCGGAAGCTTGCTCCATTTCAGGGCAAGCTTCCCCGAAAACGACTTGGCAGAAAAGTACGCCGGTGGCGAGCCACCGCTGCGTTCGGAACTCTTCAGCGGCGACCAGATGGAGCTGCATGGCAAGACTTTGGCTGGTCTACACCGGTTGAGCCTGGGACAGGCTCCGGACCAGTTGCTGAGCAGGCTGGCTGAGAATGAAGGCGTCCTGATCGGAGTCCGCGATCTGTTGGCAGAGGCGGTGAAGGCGAACCGCCGGATTGCGCCGGCCGGGGAATGGCTGCTCGATAACTTCTATCTCATCGAAGAGCAGATTCGCATGGCCAAGAGACACTTGCCCAAGGGGTACAGCCGGGAGCTGCCTCGCATACTGAATGGCTCATCGGTTGGGCCTCCGCGCGTGTATGACATTGCGCTCGAAACGATCTCGCACGGCGATGGACGAGTCGACCCGGGAAGCCTCAGCAGTTTCGTTGCCGCCTACCAGACTATCACCGGCCTCACGTTAGGCGAATTATGGGCCATCCCGATCATGCTCCGCCTGGCGCTGATCGAGAATCTCCGGCGCGCGGCGACGCGGATCGCCGCCCAGAGGATCGACCGCAATCGCGCCGACTACTGGGCGGATCAGATGATGGAAATCGCCGAGAAGGATCCGAAGAGTCTGATTCTGGTGATCGCGGACATGGCGCGGTCGAGCCCGCCGATGGCGAGTGCGTTTGTTGCGGAGTTCGCGCGCCGATTGCAGGGACAGAGCCCCGCCTTGGCATTGCCGCTCACCTGGATCGAGCAGCGGCTCTCCGAGTCCGGCCTGACGATTGAGCAGTCGGTGCAGTCGGAAAACCAACAGCAGGCCGTCGACCAGGTCTCCATCAGCAACAGCATCGGTAGTCTTAGATTTCTGGGGGCGATGGACTGGCGCACGTTCGTTGAGACGATGAGCGTGGTCGAGCAGACGCTGCGTGAGGATCCCGCTGCAGCCTACGGCAAGATGGATTTTGCCACTCGCGATCGCTACCGTCACGCGGTGGAGAAGATGGCGAGGAGCAGCCGGCTCTCGGAACGCGAAGTGGCGCGCCACGCAATTCACCTGGCGCAGCAGGATGCGAGCAGGAGCGGCAGCGACGGTCGGGAAACCCATGTTGGTTTCTACCTAATCGACAAGGGAGTACCCCAGCTCGAACGAACGGTAGAAGTGCACCTCTCCACATCTGAGGCGCTTCAGCGAACGAGCGGCCGATTTCCGTTGCTCCTCTATGTCGGCACGATCGTCTTGATGACGGGGGTCTTCACCGGCGGCTTACTGGCACTGGCGTACGCCGAGGACAAGGAAGGTTGGTTACTCGTACTGGTCGGTCTCCTGTCACTTCTCTGCACAAGTCAACTGGCGGTCGCGCTGGTGAATTGGCTTGCGACAATGTTGGTGACGCCGCATGCGCTGCCGCGAATGGACTTCTCCAAGGGTATCCCCCCGGAGTCGCGCGCGCTGGTCGTGGTCCCGACTATGCTGAGCAGCGTTGAAAACATCGAGGAGCTGATCGAGGCGCTCGAAGTCCGGTTCCTGGCCAATCGAGACGACCACCTGCACTTCGGGCTGTTGACCGATTTTCGAGACGCGCACGAGGAAACACTCCCGGAAGACGAGCCCCTGTTGAGGCTGGCCCAGAAGAGGATCGAAGAGCTGAATGGAAAGTACAGAGAGGCGACACGCGATGCGTTCTTTTTGTTTCATCGCCCGCGCCGGTGGAATCCTGTGGAGCGGATCTGGATGGGATACGAGCGGAAACGAGGGAAGCTTGCGGATTTGAATGCATTTCTGCGCGGCGGAACGCTGAATAAAACAGCGGATCGCTTCGCACTCGTCGTCGGTGAGACTGCGGTGCTGTCGAACGTGCAATACGTGATCACCCTCGACACGGATACACAACTGCCGCGTGATGCGGCGCGGCAGTTCGTGGGAGCGATGGCGCACCCGCTGAATCGTGCTCAGTACGATGAACACAAGCAACGGGTCTGCGAAGGATACGGCATCCTGCAGCCACGAGTTGCCGTGAGCCTGCCAGGCACGAATCGGTCGCACTTTGCACGACTCAACGGGAGCGATCCGGGCATCGATCCCTATACGCGCGCTGTCTCCGATGTATACCAAGACCTGTTCAGTGAAGGCTCGTTCATCGGCAAGGGGATCTATGAGGTGGACGCGTTCGAACGCGTACTCGCGGGTCGCTGTCCCGAGAACCGGATTCTCAGCCACGATCTTCTGGAAGGGTGCTACGCACGGGCGGGGTTGTTGAGCGATGTGCAGTTGTACGAGGAGAATCCCTCTTCCTACATCGTAGATGTGAACCGGCGGCACCGCTGGATCCGTGGGGATTGGCAGCTTGCAGGATGGCTGCTGCCGCGCGTTCCCGGTCCCGGAGCGCAGCGTCAGAAGAATCCGCTCTCTGGACTGTCCCGATGGAAGCTCTTCGACAACCTTCGGCGTAGTCTCGTACCTTCAGCATTGACCGTCCTGTTGCTGCTCGGCTGGACGGTTTTGTCACCGTACTGGTTGTGGACCTTGTCGGTGATCGGAATTATCCTGATTCTTCCGTTGCTTGCCGCTATTCTGGATCTGTTTCAGAAACCGGAGGATGTGTTGCCGGAGCAGCATTTCGCCGCCGCGCAACGCTCGGCCGGCCGGCACGTCGTTCAGGAAGTGTTGACGGTCGCGTTCCTTCCCTACGAGGCGTTCTTCAGTCTCGATGCGATCGTGCGCACGATCTGGCGGATGTTGGTCACGCGTACACTACTGCTCGAATGGAGTCCGTCAAGCAATCAGGACCGCAATCGCCGCACAGACTTCGTCGCCTACTGTCGGACGATGTGGATCGGGCCCGTTCTTGCCACGGCCGCGGTGATGTATCTGATACGGTCTGATCCGGACGCGTTAGACGTGGCGCTGCCCATCCTGGCCCTCTGGTGTGCTTCCCCCGCGATCGCGTGGTGGATCAGCCAACCGATCACTCGGCGCGAAGTGTATCTGACTGGCGGCGAGACTATCTTTCTCCGGAAGCTTGCTCGAAAGACCTGGGCGTTCTTCGAAGAGTTCGTCGGTCCAGAAGATCATTGGCTGCCGCCTGATAACTATCAGGAGCATCCCGTTGCCGTGGTTGCACATCGCACGTCGCCGACCAATATGGGACTCGCGCTGCTCGCAAATTTGTCCGCGTACGACTTCGGCTACATGTCGGCCGGACAACTCATCGAACGCACGACGAATGCGCTCCACACGATGGAAGGGTTGGAACGTCACCGAAGCCACTTCTACAACTGGTACGACACGCAATCTCTGAAACCGTTGCTGCCGACCTATGTGTCGACGGTGGACAGCGGAAACCTTGCGGGCCATCTGCTGACACTGCGGCCTGGTCTGCTCGCGCTCCCCGATCAGAAGATCCTGGGGTCGCGATTCTTTGACGGGCTCAGCGACACACTCAGGGTCTTGGAGGATGCTGCTGAGGGAACCACTCTGGCCCACCTCGCTCAATTTGGGAACTATCTGGAGTCAGCCTACGATTCCAGGCCGACTACGCTCACGGCAGCGCGGCTCTGCCTTGACCGGCTGGCGACAACCGCCGAGGAGGTCCTCGCTAGCCTGAAGGCTGCCCCCGAGAGCCAAGCGACCTGGTGGGCGCGCGCACTCACCCGACAATGCCGGGATGCCCTCGATGACCTGATGTTTCTGGCACCGTGGGCATTGCTGTCTGCCTCACAGAACAGGCTCAGCGAATGTGGCGACATCGATAAGATCCCCACCCTGCGCGAATTGGCACGCCTTGACGTGGCCTGTCTGCCGGCCATCGAACATCGGTTGGGCTCAGAGGCGACGCACGAGGAGAACATGTGGATCGGCGACCTGCGACGACTTATTGCGAAAGCCAGCCAGCGCGCCAGAGATCGAATCGCGGCCGTCGAAGGACTGGCACGTCAAGCCAGTCATTTCGCCAGTGTGGAATACGATTTCCTGTTCGACAAGGGCTGTCATCTGCTGGCTATCGGCTACAACGTCGGCGAGCGCCGGCGGGACTTGAGTTACTACGATCTGCTGGCTTCGGAAGCGAGATTGTGCAGTTTCGTGGCGATTGCACAGGGACAACTGCAGCAGGAGCACTGGTTTGCTCTCGGGCGTCTCCTCACGACCGCCGGTGGAGGGCCGGTGCTCGTCTCATGGAGCGGGTCGATGTTCGAGTACCTCATGCCGCTGCTGGTGATGCCGACATACGAACACACGCTGCTCGACCAGACCTGCAGGGCGGCGGTGGAGAGACAGATCCAGTATGGAAGGCAGCGCGGCGTCCCGTGGGGCATGTCTGAATCCGGCTACAACACGATCGATGTTCATCTTAACTACCAATACCGCGCATTTGGCGTGCCCGGTCTGGGACTCAAACGTGGGCTTGCCGATGATGTGGTCATTGCGCCCTATGCTTCGGCGCTTGCGCTGATGGTGGCGCCCGAGGAGGCGTGCCTGAATCTGCAGCGACTCGCGGCTGAAGGGGTTGAAGGACCATTCGGTTTGTATGAAGCGATCGACTATACGCCTTCTCGTCTCCCGCGCGGACAATCGAGTGCGGTGATTCGGTCCTACATGGCCCATCACGAGGGCATGAGCTTGCTCTCTCTGGCATATCTGCTCCTGGACCGTCCGATGCAGAAGCGATTCGAGTCGGATCCGTTGTTCCAGGCGACCATGCTGTTGCTTCAGGAGCGGATTCCAAAGGCGACGGCATTCTATTCGCACACCGCGGAGCTCTCCGACTTACGTACGACCTTTGGTGATGCAGAGATGCCGGTGCGCCGGTTCAGCAGCCCTCACACGCCGATACCGGAGGTGCAGTTGTTGTCGAACGGCCGATACCACGTGATGATCACGAACGCGGGCGGTGGGTACAGTCGGTGGAAGGACCTCGCCGTCACACGCTGGCGCGAAGACAGTACCTGCGACAACTGGGGCACGTTCTGTTACATCCGCGACGTGGAGAGCGGAGAGTTCTGGTCAACGGCCTATCAGCCGACTTTAAAGCAATCGAAGAATTACGAAGTCATTTTTTCTGAGGGACGGGCTGAGTTTCGCCGCCGCGACCAGGATATCGAGACGCATACCGAAATCGTGGTATCACCGGAAGATGACATCGAACTGCGTCGAACCCGCATCACCAACGGCTCGCGGACCAGCCGAACGATCGAGATCACGAGTTACGCGGAAGTCGTGCTCGCATCTTCTGCCGCGGATGCACTGCATCCGGCGTTCAGCAATCTCTTTGTGCAGACCGAGATCATTTGCGAGCGGCAAGCGATCCTGTGTACGCGCCGCCCCCGCTCCCTCGGCGAGCCATCGCCATGGATGTTTCATCTCATGACCGTGCATGGAGCGGACATCGGAACGATGTCCTACGAGACGGACCGCCTACAGTTCATCGGCCGTGGTTGCACCGCCGCCGATCCACAAGCCATGAACGGCTCGGACGCGCGACAAGGGACGCACGATACTGCGGCGCTCTCGGGCAGCGAGGGCTCTGTGCTCGATCCGATTGTCGCCATCCGGTGTCGGATCACGCTCGATCCGGAAGAATCGGCCACGATTGATCTGGTGTCCGGCATCGGCGACACCCGCAACGTCTGTCTGGCCCTGGTCGAGAAATACCAGGATCGGCGTCTCGCCGATCGTGTCTTCGATCTGGCGTGGACCCATAGCCAGGTGGTCA
>JBGPVY010000025.1:0-18381 GCA_041491905.1 Nitrospiraceae bacterium
CCATACCGCACCAGGCATTCATGCTATTTCAGATGATGTTCGCGGTGATCACGCCGGCGCTGATCACCGGTGCATTTGCCGACCGGATGAAGTTCAGCGCGTTTATCTTGTTCACGCTGTTGTGGGCGACCTTCATCTACGATCCGCTCGCGCATTGGGTGTGGGGGGTCGGGGGATGGGTCAGAAACCTCGGGGCGTTGGATTTTGCCGGCGGGACGGTCGTCCATATCAGTTCCGGCATATCTGGGTTGGCTTGCGCCCTCGTGATAAAGAAGCGATTGGGACATGGCAAGGAGGCAATGCACCCGCACAACTTGCCCATGACCATTTTGGGCGCGTCCATGCTCTGGTTTGGATGGTTTGGGTTCAACGCCGGCAGCGCCTTGGCCGCCGGGGCATTGGCGACCAGCGCCTTTACCGCCACCAATACGGCGACGGCTGCCGCGGCGCTGGCCTGGATGGTTGCGGAGTGGATCTATCGAGGCAAACCGTCGGCCTTGGGCGCGGCAAGCGGGGCGGTGGCGGGATTGGTGGCCATCACGCCTGCGTCGGGGTTCGTCGGCCCGATCTCGTCGATTTGGATCGGGATTGGAGCGGGTGTATTCTGTTATGTTGCGGTGATGTTGAAGCCCTTGTTTGGCTATGATGACGCCCTCGATGCGTTCGGCGTTCACGGAATCGGAGGCACGTGGGGCGCACTGGCGACTGGTCTCTTCGCGTCGAAGGCGATTAATTCGGCAGGGGCAGACGGGCTGTTCTTTGGTAATCCGGCACAGTTGGGCATCCAAGCGATGGCCGTACTGATTTCCTGGGTCTTCTGTTTTCTAGGGACCTTAATCATTCTGGCGATAGTCGCTGGAATAACTGGTCTGCGTGTGACTGAAGAAGAAGAGCGATTAGGCTTGGATCTCAGTCAACATGATGAAAAGGCCTATTCGTAAGGCAGTGGTGACCGAAATGGGCTGACGGTGCCCCACCGGGTGTTCATGTTATCTAGCGTATGGTTGCCGTCCGTACGCCGGCGATTATTGAGCTTACAGGACCCTACTTAAAAAGTAGGGTCCTGTACAACGGCCAGATGGCCGAGCAAACCTACTCGGCACAAAGCCCAGACGGCATTCTCAGTTGTTCTTCACGCATGATTCAATTTCTTAAACGGACCATGACACGATTGACTAAACGATCGTGCCGGCAACCCCCGTGACGCTGTATGATATGATCAGCGTATTCGGGTGAGCCTGGTAGGGAGGCATCGACATGAAGATGATTGAAGCTATCATCAAGCCGTTCAAGTTGGATGAGGTCAAGGATGCGTTGCTGGAAGTGGGTGTGCATGGGATGACGGTCTCGGAAGTCAAAGGGTTCGGACGCCAGAAGGGGAGTAAGGAGACCTACCGGGGCGCCGAGTATACGTCCGACTTTGTGCCCAAGGTGAAGATCGAATTGTACGTCCCGGATAATCAGGTGCAGCGCGTGATCGAAACCATAACGCGCAGCGCGAAGACCGGCAGCGTCGGGGACGGTAAGATCTTCGTGTCGGATCTCGGCACCGTAGTGCGGATCAGGACCGGCGAGACGGGGGAAGCCGCACTGTGACGATGATGCCGGAGAGCGATTCGCTGTCTGGGCTCTTGCGCAGGGCGGAGGTTGAGCTGGCCTCCGCCCTGACTGAGTATCGGCAAGCGCTCAGGCAGCGGTTGTTGGGAGGGGTCTCGGGGGCCGAAGTCATGGCGGCCCTGACGGAATTCGTGGACGGGTTGATCATCGGCAAGTACAAGAACGCCATGCGGCAGGCCGGGGAGGAGGCACAGGTCACGGGGGCCCAGTACTGTTGCCTGGTGGCGCTGGGAGGCTACGGCCACCGGGAGTTGGCTCCCCACTCAGACATCGACATCATGTTTCTCTATCGCGAGGAAGGGGGGGGGGTGGCGCAGGCTCTGTTCCGTGAGGTGTTGCGCCATCTGTGGGATCTAGGCTTCCAGGTCGGCTACTGCATGCGGACGCTTCAAGATTGCATCGAGTTGGCCCCGACAGACCTTTCGATCCGTACCTCCATGATGTCGGCCAGGCTTTTGACCGGAAGCCCGTACCTGTTCCAGGAGTTCCATCGCCGGTATTTCCGGGAGGTGGTCGGCCGTGGGGCGGGGCGTTTTATCGAACAAAAAGTAGAGGAGCGTCGCCGTGAATATGAGAAGTTCGGAGAGACCGTTTATCTGCTGGAGCCCAATGTCAAGAGGAGCAAAGGAGGGCTGCGGGACTTCCATCTATTCCGGTGGGCCGGCATGGCCCGGTTCCATGCCGCTACGCTGCAGGACTTGGCGGATCGTGGCCTCCTCTCCAGACAGGATCTTCTCTCGCTGACGGAGGCCCGGGATTTTCTGTGGCGCGTCCGGGCATTTCTACACTTCGAAGCCGGGAGGGCGCAGGAGATTCTGACGTTCGAAGAACAAGTCAGGCTGGCTTCCCTATACGGATTCAAGGATCGCCCCCACCTCCTGGGTGTGGAGCAGTTCATGCAGCAGTATTACCAGCAAACGATGGGACTCCACGAGACCTTGGTCCGGTTTTTGGACCGTTGCCTCGCCGTGTCTGTAAGGCGCCGATCGACTCCCGCCCTGCCGGCCGCCAGGGTGGACGGCTATTTCGTTGTGACCGGCCGAAATCTGACTGTTCCCTCTGAGCTGCGGGCTCGGGTTCTGGATAGTCCGGACTTGCTCCTCCGGCTGTTCGAGATGGCGAGGTCCCGACGCCTCAAGATCGACACCGACCTGCTGGACGAGATCCACAGCCACATGGATAGCATGTCGAACGAGGCCTTCCGAACCCCTGAGGTCAGCCGGGTCTTTATGAAGATACTCGCCGGACCAGGGGCAGTGGCCAGCACGCTTGAAGTCATGCATCGCGCCCATCTGCTGGAGAAACTCATTCCGGTCTTTGCCAGGGTTCGAGGCCTGATGCAGTTCAACCAGGTTCACAAGTACACGGTGGATCATCATACCCTGCTGGCGGTGGCCAAGGCTGAAACGCTTGCCGAGGAGCCTGGTGTCATCGGGAAAGTCTGCCAGGAGATCAGACGGAAGGACCTCTTGCACCTGGCGATACTGTTGCATGATATGGGGAAGGGGCGGAAGGAAGATCACTGCGAAGTGGGCAAGGCGATCGCGGAAGAGACGGCGGCGCGGCTGGAGTGTGATGAGCAAGAGACGAGGACGCTGGTCTTACTCGTGCATAAGCATCTGCTGATGTCTCAGACGGCCTTCCAGCGAGATCCTTACGACAAGAAGGTCCTCTTGCGCTTCGTCAGAGCGGTGGGGACGCCGGAAACCCTCCGCAAGCTGTTGGTCCTGACCGCATCCGATATCTCGGCGGTGGGGCCTGGCGTTCTGAGCAAGTGGAAAGAGTCCTTGCTCATCGAACTCTATCTGCGCGCGCTGCCGGAAGTGTCGGGTGAGCAGGATGAGACGGCTGGTCCGGATCGCCTCAAGCAATTGGCCGGCGAGGTGGCGCGCGAGTGCACGAACGCAGCGGCCGGGGGGCTCGACTGGATCGAATCGCAACTGAGCCAGTTCCCCTTGCGCTATCTGCATGGGACGCTTCCGAAACGGATCGCAGCCCATCTGATGGCGGTCGGAAGGCTGCAGGCAGGGGAAGTGCTGGTCGAGGAGAGCTTCAACGAGGAACTGGGTACGTGCGAGTACACGGTGATTACCCACGATAACCTGACCCCCGGCATCTTCTCGAAGATTGCTGGGGTCATGACGGCCCTGGGGCTTCAGGTTCTGGATGCCCAGATCATCACCAGGCAGGATGGGGTTGTGGTGGACACCTTCCAGGTGTCCGATCCGGATTATGCCGGCATTCCCCCAGTCGAACGCCGGGCTTCCGTAGCCGAGACTATCGTTCGAGTGTTGAAGGGCGAGGAGGAGGTTGATCGGTTAATGAGCCGAAACACCCGCCTACCATCCGGTCGCCGGCCGCCCACCACCCGCCAGGCGACCGAGGTGCAGATCGATAACGAAACATGTGACCGGTCCACGATCATCGATGTGTTTGCCGACGATACGCAAGGATTGTTGTATGCCATCGCCCGCAGCATCTTTCAGCTAGGCCTGTCTGTCCATGCAGCCAGGATCTCGCTGAGGGACGAGCTCGATCAGGTGGCTGACGTGTTCTACGTGACGGACCAGCAGGGAGCCAAGATCAAGAACCACGCTCGCCTGGAGGACATCCGCGCGACCATCCAGAAGGATATTGATCAGTTCATAGACCGGCAGGTTGCTGGGTCAGAGGGTGTATCGACAGGATCAGCAGCATAATCGGACCTGAAAGGAGCTTGAATGAATCCCCGCGAGGTATTGGAGTTTGCAAAGAAGAATAAAGTCCAGATCGTGGACTTGAAGTTTGTGGACCTGATCGGCACCTGGCAGCACTTCTCGATTCCCGTGGAAGAACTGAATGAAGGGCTGTTCAAGGACGGGTCCGGCTTGGACGGTTCGTCGATCCGGGGCTGGAAGGCGATCAACGACAGTGACCTGCTTATGATCCCCGATTCGTCCATGGTCTGTCTCGATCCGTTCTGTGCAGTCCCGACACTGAGCCTGGTCGGCAACGTCGTCGATCCAATTACGCGCGAGCCCTATGATCGTGATTCGCGCTTTGTGGCGCAGAAGGCGGAAAAATATCTTCAGAGCACGAAGATTGGCGATATCTCCTACTGGGGGCCTGAGGCGGAGTTCTTCATCTTCGATCATGTTCGGTACGATCAGACGGGCCACAGCGGCTACTACTTCATCGATTCCGAAGAAGGCGCCTGGAACATCGGACAGGAAGGCCACAACTTGGGCGGAAAAATCCGTCACAAGGAAGGCTACTTTCCGGTCCCGCCGACCGATACGCAACAGGATATCCGCAGCGAGATGATTCTGGAGATGCAAAAGGTCGGGATTTCCGTTGAGAAACACCACCACGAGACGGCGACGGCGGGCCAGGCGGAAATCGATATTCGCTTCGGCCCGCTGGTCAAGACGGCAGACAACTTGATGATGTACAAGTACATCGTCAAAAACGTGGCTCGTCGGCATGGCAAAACGGCCACCTTCATGCCCAAGCCGATCTTCGGGGACAACGGTACCGGCATGCATACCCACCAGAGTATCTGGAAAGAGGAGAAGCCTCTGTTTGCAGGGAAGGAGTATGCCGGTATCTCGCAACTCGGTCTCTACTATATCGGCGGCATCCTGAAGCACGCGCCGGCCCTGGCGGCGTTTACGAATCCGACGACAAACTCCTACAAGCGGCTGACCCCCGGGTTCGAGGCGCCGGTCCTGCTGGCCTATTCCAGCCGGAATCGATCGGCGGGCATCCGGATTCCCATGTACTCACCGAGCCCGAAAGCCAAGCGGATCGAGGTGCGCTTTCCTGACCCGACTGCAAATCCTTACCTCGCTTTTTCTGCCATGCTCATGGCAGGGTTGGACGGGATTGAGAATAAGATCAATCCGGGTGAACCGGCTGAGAAGGATCTGTACGATCTCGAGCCGGAGGAAGCGGCAAAAATCCGCACGCTGCCGGGCAGTCTCGACGAAGCGTTGCGCAACCTCGAACAGGACCATCATTTTCTGCTCAAGGGCGGGGTCTTCAGCAAGGACCTGATCGAGGCCTGGATCGGCTACAAACGCCGCAAGGAAGTCGATCCCATGCGGTTGCGGCCGCATCCTTACGAGTATGTCCTGTATTTCGATGTGTAGCACGCGCTCAAGCGAGACGGGCGAGACTGGCGGGACGGGCGAATGTTCGAGGTCCGAAGTTCGAGGTTTTCAGAACTTCGAACTCAGAACTTCAAACATCTAGTCGCGCCTTTCTCGCCTGTCCCGCGTCCCGGTAAGGCTCTCGACATAAGTAAGCGAGACAACGGCGTCCGTCTCCCGTGACTGGGAAGCGGGCGCTGTTTTATGTCGCGCCTGTGCAGCCGGTTCGGCTTAGGCACTCGGCTAAATAGTTTTAAGGAAGTAGTAGGGCCTCGCTCAACGGGCCCAGTTGAATGCTTTTCCCGCTCTTGCGTGGTTGGGTAATGAACGCCGCGTGCCGCGAAACAGAGATGCTCGGCATTTCTTCACACCAAGCAATTAGAAAAGACTCCAGACCCCTTTGTTTTCCCCCATGCTCGCTTATCTCTTTACGGGGCGGCCTGGTTGATCCTCGAGTGCGCGCGTCGAACGAGCACAGTTTCATCGTGCGCGTTCTGCGAGCAAGAAGGGCACCTGGCCGCTCCCTCCCAAGCTTGCTCGTCTTCTCTTCATAGGAGGGTGGCCTGTTTGTTCTCTCACTGCGCGCAACTTTCTCACCCGCCCACCCAATGGCACGCCGAGACGTGCCCTTAGCCCTGGCGAGGGCCGTCCAACTCTCTATACCTCCCTTTTGTGGAGCGGCCATGGTTTCCCTTTACTGCGCGCTTCGAACGAGCACAGTTTCATCGTGCGCGTTCTGCGAGCAAGAAGGGCACCTGGCCGCTCCCTCCCACTCTTTCACAGCGCTCCGAACGTTCGTTCGAAGAAGGTCTTGGTGAGCGTCATATGCTGCTGGATATCTGACTGCAAATCGCGCGCGCCGGCCCGCCAGTCGTCTCTCGTGTAACCGACGCGGCGGGCAAGACTGACAAACTCTTCCGAATCGGAAGGAGGGAGCAGAAGATCCTTGGTATTTCCCCGGACCATGCGCAATCCGTCGACCAACATTCGGAGGAAGACGTAGGCTTTCCGGAGGCCCGCTCCATCAGTGCGTGCAACCAACCCCGCATTGGCCAACGCGGCGAGTGCCTGGAGAGTATTCGGCGTACGCAGGCTTGGGTGATCGTGTCCATGCATCACTTGCAGGTATTGGACGGCATATTCGATGTCGATGAGTCCTCCCGCGCTATATTTCAGGTTGACCTGCCCAGGCTGGACCAGCTGTTTGAGCTGTTGTCTTCGCAAATCGAGCGCTGTAGGGAGATCCCAGGGGGCGCCGCTATAGACGAACGAGTTTCGGTGTGCTTCCACTTGATGCCCCAGCGCGGAGTCGCCGGCGATATGCCGCAACTTGATGAGGGCTTGCCGCTCGAATGGCGCGGCAAGTCGCTCATGACCATCAGCGGGAGCACAAATACTTCGTTTTATGCGGGCTTGCCGCTCGAATGACGCGGGAAGTCCGGTCAGACTGTAGTAGCGACAGACCTCCTCGAATGCATTGGCCAGCGCGCCCTTGCCTCCGTGTGGTCGAAGCCTGACATCAAGGCGAAAGATGCCTTCTTGCTTGGCTTCAATCCACCCCAGGAGTTCCTGCGCCAGCCGTTCGAAGTATTCGCTGTTTTCAATTCCATTCTTACCGCTTGTTTTGCCCGATCCACCGTAGACGAACAGTACCTCGATGTCCGAGGCGTAGCCAAGCTCTCGCCCTCCGAATTTTCCCAGGCCCAAGACGGCAAAAGGGCAGGGTTTCTTGTTGGCGAGCTGTGGCCGGCCATACGATTTTTCCAACTTGGCACGGCAATCTGCGATGCTCCGTTCCATGATGACTTCCGCCAGTTCCGTGAGCGCGAGCGAAAAGTCAGGGAAATTGGTCGAGGGCTCGACGATGTGTTTGATGTCGATCCGGAACATCTCACGGTCTTTAAACCGGTTCAAGGCGTCCTTTCGTGCTTCGTCTGTCTTGGCGCGAGCGACCAGACGGTCGAGCTCTTTCCTGAGGGTCGCCTGCGGCTTGATCAAGGGCGCATCCCGGTATTCCGTGAGCAGCGGAAGGAGATTATCGTGCTGGCGTCTGAGAAAATCCTCCCACAAGAAGTCGCTGGCGCCGAGCAGTCGTGCGAGTAACGGAAATATTTGTTTATCACTGACGAAGTCGAGCGCCTGGCTCTTGCTCTTCTTGCCCTGGTCTTTCACGATAAGATCCAGGAATTGGTCGAACGATGCCAGCGCCTTGGCCGGGTCGGAAGCCCAGGTCAAGGCATGCGTGAATTGTTTGATGAGTACGGCGGTCAGCCTCAGTTGCTGCTGATCGGCGGGGTCGAGCAGCTTCTGCCCATCGCGATTCTTAACAAAGAAACAATCGTGCAGCTTGGCGCCGTCGCATTCGATCTGGGCCTTGGTAATGTAGATGTTGCGCATGGCCAGGGCGTTCGCAAGCGCATAGAGGAAGGCCGGAGTATCATCCGATTGGATGTACATGATCGTATCTGTCGGCGATTGGCGATTGTCGAAGGTGATCTGCACCGTGTCGAGCAGGCCGGTGAAGGCGCTCCGCTGCTTGTCCAATCGTTCGACGAGCCGGCGGTTGACATATTGGCGCGCCTCTTCGAACTGACCGGTATCCAGCAGTTGAACGATCTCGGTGACCGTCTGTCGGAGAGCATTGTGTTGTGGTGGGAGAAAGCCTGTGCGGTCTATGGGATGCACCAGGAAGACATCGACAATTTTCTTGCGGCTGAGGCCGGGCCGGCCTTTAGGCCGGCCAGCCGTCGAGGGAGCTTCCCGGCGCGGCGAGGGAGTGGGCGTAGCCTCCACAAAGGTATAGATCTGTCCTTCTTCGATATTGAGTCCAAAGGCCGAAAGCACACCGCAGATGGCGGCGAATTCTGAGAAATAATCATAGGCGACGATGCTGATTTCCGATCGCCCCGCTCGTTTGTTGAGCACCGATATTTCGCAGGGGTGGTCCGGCGTGAGCCGGCTGGCAAGCTGAATATGTTGCGCGACGGCGTCCGGCTTGAACCGCGCGAAGTACTCAGGGTCCATCCGTGAGACGAAGTCCCGGAGGATCTCATCATCGACATCCGGACAGAGGGGGGCTAGGGTCTTGATGATCGACTCGCGTGATCCAGGCCCAACCGTCATGGCCTGGAGTATAGCCGAAGCGGGTTCATTGTGCGAGCGCCAACTGTATGAGTATAATGACGGCCTATGACAACTCGTCCCAAGAAGGAAGTGCCGCGGTATTGCACCCTTCCGAAGTTCGAGAGGGCTGATCAGCCGGATCCGACCCCTGGCCTATTAGCTCCCGAGCTGGAACCTACCAAGCTTGAAGCGACGCTTCAAGCTTACGGACTCCATCGCATTCAGGAAGCTGTTGCGAATCTGCAGTCGATGGCAGGCGATCCACATCAACGGCGCCAGTTGGTAGACATCCTGCCCGCGTTGCTTGAGGCCATTGGGCGGACCGCTGACCCAGATCAGGCCTTGAACCATTGGGAGCGTTGGCTCGCGAGCGGAGTCAGCCGGTCTGCCGTGTTGGAATACCTGCGCAGCGCTCCTCGCATGTTGGATCTGGTGTGCGCGATCTTCGGGAATAGTGACTCGCTCGCCTTCACCCTCGTCCGAGATCCTCTGCTGCTGTATTGGCTGGCCCAACAGCATGTGTTGTCCACCGCGCCGACCAGGGCGGGAATGGAACGTACGATCTGGCAAAGTCTGGATGGTGTCACCGACACTGAACCCAGGTTGGACGTGCTCAGACGATTCCGTCGTCGAGAGATGCTGCGCATCGGCGTGCGCGATCTCGTACGGTTAGCCGATGTGGTGGAAACCACCGCCTCCCTTTCGGATCTGGCCTCGGTCGTCATTGACGCAGCCTATCGCATTGTGGATACCGATTTACGGACCCGGCACGGCATTCCCATGCACCAGAGTCGGCAGGGGCGGTGGGTGGAGACCGGCTTCACCGTCATTGCGATGGGGAAGCTGGGCGGACATGAGCTCAATTACAGCTCCGACGTAGACGTACTCTATGTCTGTGAATCTCATGAGGGGGGAACCAGGCCGGCTGCGCTCGGACGCGCGAAGGCGAAAGGCCCTGCGCAGCGCGGGCTGTCCAATGAAGAATACTTTGAAATTCTCGCGCAGGAGCTTACGAAAGCGTTGACCGCACAGACCCATGAAGGGTACGTTTACCGCGTAGACCTACGCTTACGAGCAGAAGGTTCGGTGGGGCAGCTCACTCGCTCGCTCGACGATTACGCCAAGTACTATCGGACGAGAGGACAAGTATGGGAACGGCTGGCCCTGCTGAAAGCCTGGCCCATCGCCGGGTCGCAGAAGGTCGGGAGATCGTTCATCAAGATGGTGCGGCCCTTTGTACTGGCGCCCTCATCGAAACGGCCGGATGTCGAACAGGGGCTCGCGATCGTGGAGGAGGTCCGATCGGTCAAGGAGCGGATTGACGCGAAGATGGCGGAGCGAGGGCAAGAGCAGCGCAACGTAAAACTCGGCGTCGGCGGGATCAGGGAAATCGAATTTCTCGTCCAAACGATCCAGGTGCTGGCCGGCCGGTGGGTGCCGGGGATTCTTGGCCGGGGGACCCTCGGTTCGTTGGTGCGGCTCCAGAAGGCCGGCATTCTGTCAGGAAAGCAACAGGCCGATCTGACCCGTGCCTATAAGTTTCTCCGAGACGTGGAGCACAAACTCCAGATGGTGCATGATCTGCAGACGCATGCTCTCCCAGATCAGCAGAAGGAATTAGAACGCTGCGCAATCCGCATGGGCTATGACGGAGCCGATCGACCGATCGCGCTCAAAGAATTTCAAGCCGACCTTGCCGCCCATACCACCCTCGTGCATGACATCTTTCGGTCGTTCTTCGAAACGCCGAAAACTTCGGCGATACTCAAAAAAAATTTCCAGCTGATAGGACGAGAGCCGGTGAAATAGCCCTTAAAACACGAAGGGCTCACCGTAGTGGCTGGTTGGGGGAGAAAAGGGAGATGCTCTGAGTGGCTGGGCAACGCTAGCCGTGTCGCTGGGATGACTGAGTAAGGCTCTTATCGGGCTCACTCTTTGAAGAATATCCTCGTAGACTGATTTCCGGTGCCGAATTCCCAAGATCAACATTTCCTGCTCGTCTATTTTGTAGACCGCCCGGTAATCGCCAACACGGATCTTCCAATAGCCGATCAATGTTTTTCGAAGGGGTGCCCCGTATTGGTGTGGTGCCTGCATGAGATGCGACCCAAATGCGTCGGCGATCCGACGGTGAAGGTTGCGCGGTGTCATAATGGTTCCATCTGTTCTATTTAGTGGATGGAGAGCTAGTCGGCGTAGTGCAGATCACGGTCGCTGGCGAGCGAAAGGTAGGGTTCTCCCCATTGATGCGGACTTTCGAGATTCCAAGTTTCCTCGATACTGATCGGCTTGAGCCGTAAGCCGTGAATCCCTCCATAAACCAGATGAGTCAGGCCCGCGCCGGAGTCTTCAACCAGCTGGGCATAGGCTGGGCACACAGGCATCCGTTCATCGTCGCTCCAGCCAGTGATCCAGTACCACTCCCCAGTGGGGTTTCGGTCGTAGAGCCGTACCTGCAGGATCGGTCGGCCGGGGCCGATCTCCTTGAACCGGGCGAAGACACTCGCCTCACAATTCTCGTTTGATTCGACTTCGACGATCATGGACGTTCCCTCGGCTCATTCAAACCGATCTTTATTGTAGCGCAGTGAGGAGACAAGAAACACGAAGGGCTCAGCGGGGTGACCCGCTGAGCCCTTCATTGCTGAAAGCTGATTGCTTTTCGGCGTCTCCTCTTAGTACATCCCTTCCATGCCGTGGTTGTGACCGCCACCACCGGCCGACTCTTTCTTCTCTTCCGGCAGTTCAGTGATCATCACCTCGGTCGTGAGCATCAATCCCGCCACGCTCGCCGCGTTCTGTAATGCGCAACGCGCCACCTTGGTGGGGTCGATAATACCGGCCTTGATCATGTCCACATATTCCTCGGTCTGGGCGTTGTAGCCGGCGTTGGTGTTCTTGTCGTTCCGCACTTTTTCAACGATGACGGAGCCTTCCATTCCGGCGTTTGCCGCAATTTGACGAATCGGTTCTTCGAGCGCGCGGCGGATGATACTGACACCCACCTGCTGTTCCGCCACCAGCTTGAGCGAATCCAACGCGCCGATGCAACGGAGGTAAGCCGTTCCACCGCCGGGGACGACGCCCTCTTCGACGGCCGCCTTGGTGGCGTGCAATGCGTCTTCGACGCGCGCCTTCTTCTCCTTCATTTCAGTTTCGGTCGCGGCACCGACGTTGATGACGGCCACACCGCCCACGATCTTCGCAAGCCGCTCTTGGAGCTTCTCCCTGTCGTAGTCGGAGGTCGTCTCGTCGATCTGTGTCTTGATCTGCTTCACGCGGCCTTCGATCTTCTTCGGATCGCCAAAGCCTTCCACGATCGTGGTGTTGTCCTTGTCGACCGTGACGCGCTTGGCGCGGCCGAGGTCCGTGAGCTTCACGTTTTCCAGCTTGATGCCGATATCTTCCGAGATCACCTGGCCGCCGGTGAGGATCGAGATATCCTCAAGCATGGCCTTGCGGCGATCGCCGAATCCAGGGGCCTTGATGGCTGTCACGTTGAGTGTGCCACGGAGCTTGTTCACCACCAGAGTCGCCAAGGCTTCGCCCTCCACGTCTTCGGCGATGATCACGAGCGGCTTGCCCATCTTGGCAACCTGCTCGAGGATCGGCAGCAAGTCCTTCATGCTGCTGATCTTCTTCTCGGAAATGAGAATGAGCGGGTCTTCCAAGACGGCTTCCATCCGCTCGGCGTTGGTGACGAAGTAGGGGGAGATGTAGCCACGGTCGAATTGCATACCTTCAACCACGTCCAACGAGGTGGTCATGGACTTGGCTTCCTCGACCGTGATCACGCCGTCCTTGCCGACTTTCTCCATCGCTTCCGCGATGAGGTCGCCGATGGTCTTGTCGTTGTTGGCCGAAATCGTCCCGACTTGGGAGATCTCGGTCTTGTTCTGGCAGGGCTTGCTGAGCTTCTTCAGTTCAGTGATCACCACTTCGACCGCCTTGTTGATCCCGCGCTGGATTTCCATCGGGTTCGCGCCGGCGGTGATGTTCTTCGCACCTTCGCGATAGATGGCTTGCGCGAGCACCGTGGCGGTGGTGGTCCCGTCTCCGGCGATGTCGCTGGTTTTGCTGGCGACTTCACGGACCAGCTGGGCACCCATGTTCTCGTACGGGTTCTTGAGTTCGACTTCTTTGGCCACCGTCACGCCGTCCTTGGTGATCGTCGGGGCGCCGAACTTCTTGTCGAGAATCGCGTTGCGGCCCTTCGGACCGAGTGTTGCCTTTACGGCGTCGGCGAGCTGGTTCACCCCTCTGAGGATGGACGCGCGCGCTGCGTCACCGTACATAAGTTGCTTTGCCATGGTCTTTCCCCCTTTATCGTCGTCGTAGTGTGTGTTAGGTTTGTGATTAGCTGGTGAAGACCCCGAGGATGTCTTCTTCCTTCAGGATCAAGCATTCTTCGTCTTCGATCCGGAGCTTGCTGCCGGAATACTTGTCAAACAGGACCTGGTCGCCGACTTTCACATGCTCAACCTTCTTGCCGATGGCTTGGACGATGCCTCGTTGCGGCTTCTCTTTCGCGCTGTCCGGCACGTAAATCCCGCCTGAGGTCCGATCCAATTCTTCGGTGTAGGTAACGAATACCCGGTCACCCAGAGGGTGGAACCCCTTGGCCAAGTTCTTCTTCTCCGTCCTCTCCTTCGCTGCAGTGCTCATGACGACAACCTCCTCGTGAAGTTAACCCAGTGAATATCAACGATGTAGAACAGGTTCGAACTCGATGGCGTAACGGTAGTACTCCAGAACGAGCAGAAGTCCTGATCCCTGGACACGGGAGGGGAGATAGCCCCGGGTTCGTCCAAGTCAAGGGGGGGCAACAAGAAATTCTTCCACGCCCTCAGAACAGTGACGTCGGGGGAGCATAACCTATGAGAATTGGATATTTTGGACATTCTATTAGTGAGGATAAGCGAAGTCAGATCCGCAAGTGGTCGAAATCTTTGATGTCTTTCTTAATGTAGTCGCGCAAGCGATTGATGATGCGGGCCTCCAGTTGTCTGGTTCGCTCTTTGCTAATGGAGTATTTGGCGCCCAGGTCGTCTAGGGTCAAAGGGGTTTCTGAGAGAATCCGGTTTCGGAGGATGTCTTCGTCTCGCTCGTCGAGTGTCTTGACAAATTCGGCGAGCTTGGCACGGAAGAGTGTCTTTAATTGGGTTTGTGCGAGCTGCTCGTCGGCTGGAACCTGCTGAGAGGGGAGCACATCCAGCAGGCTGCCTTCCTGGTCCTCGCCGATCGGCTGGTCCAGCGAGAGTTCCCAGTTGCCCAGCCGCTGCCCCATCTCGATGACGTCCCGCTCCCGCACGTTCAAGCGGTCGGCGAGCAGCTTCGTGTCTGGAGCAAACCCCTCCCGTTCAAGCTTGGCCCTCTCTTTTTTGAGGTTGTAGAACAGCTTCCGTTGATCTTGGGTCGTCCCGAGCTTGACCAGGCGATAGTTGTTCAGCAAATAGCGAAGGATATAGGCCCGTGACCACCAGGCGGCATAGGCGTAAAAGCGCACGTTCTTCGACGGGTCGAACTTTTTGATGGCATGCATCAATCCGACGTTGCCTTCTTGAATGAGGTCCATGTGGTCGGCACCGGTGTGGAGATATTCGGCGGCAATCGAGAGGGACACACGCAGGTTGGCCATGATGAGCTTCACGGCGGCGTCGCGATTCCCGTGGGTTCGATATTCATGGAACAGGCGCAGCTCTTCTTCTTTGGAGAGATAGGGATAAAGACGGACCTCGGCCAGATATTGCTGGAGCGCGGTAACCGGAACCACCGCTGTGGTATTGGTGGCGTGAGGATCTTCCGGAGCTATACGGTGAGGCACTTCGGGAGGCGGACTGATCTCGGCGACCTCCTCCTCGGACGGGTCTAAGACCTTCGGTTCGATCGGTTTTTCGTCGAGATCCTTCTTGCGCGGACTCATACCGGTCGAGATTATCATAAGAACCTTTAGCCTGGGTGCTGAAAAATCTGCCGGCGTCGTTCCCTTGCGTGAATGAAACGCTGTCCCCTATAGTGATTGGCGCTTTAGCAGGCTGCGAAAGAATGATGCGAGAACGACGCCGGCGGGCTTTTCAGCATCCTGTTAGATGGGAGAATGTGATGACGGACATGTTTCTCGCATTAACACGCGGGCATTGGCCGAGCGTGATCGGTGCCTGGCTCCATCTCACCGTCAGCTTTATGGTATGGCTGTTGGTGGGTGCGCTGAGTCTGACTCTCGCACAGGACCTCCATCTCAGCCAGGCCGACACGGCTCTCGTGGTGTCGCTCCCGCTGCTGAGCGGCGCGTTGCTTCGGGTCGTCGCGGGGTGGAGCAGCGATTGGTATGGGGCGAAACCAACGGGGACCGTCATTCTGGTGGGCGAGTTGGCGGTCGTCTTATGGGGATGGCTGGGCATCCATAGTTATGCCGAGTTGCTGCTCGTTGCGCTCTTGCTCGGTATCGGCGGAGCAAGCTTCGCGGTGACCCTGCCGCTGGCGGGCCGTACATATCCAGCCGCCCATCAAGGATTGGTGTTGGGAATCGTCGCGTCGGGCAATGTCGGCACCGTGCTGATTCTCTTTCTTGCGCCACGAATTGCGGCCACAGGTGGATGGCACGATGTGTTTGGGTGGATGACTCTGCCGATTGTCGCCAGCATGACGGTCTTTGTGCTCCTCGTGCGTGACGATCGACAGAGCCGGCGAGCCGAGCGCGATACGCATTGGTGGCATAACATGGCGGTGATGATTCGGCAGCCGAAAGCCTATTGGCTCTGCGGGCTCTATGCCGTGACGTTCGGCGGGTTCGTTGGATTCTGCAGCATTCTTCCGCTCTTCTTCTACGAGCAGTACCACGTGGACGGCATCGCCGCCGGCTCGATTGCGGCCTTGTGTGGACTGGTGGGCAGTCTCATCCGTCCGCTTGGAGGCTACGCGGCCGACCGGATCGGCGGTCTGCGAACGCTCATGCTTTCATTGCCCCTTATCGCGGGGATCGTCGCGGCGCTTGGCGAATTCACCGATGTCAGCGTCGCCGTTGTGCTGACCGTGTCGGCCGTGGGAGCCATGGGGGTCGGCAACGGGGTAATTTTACAGTTGGCCTCGGAGTGGTTTCCTAAACAGATTGGTCTCGCGTCGGGTGTCGTAGGGGCGGCTGGTGGGATCGGCGGCTTTCTCTTGCCCCTCTGGTTGGGGACGCTGAAAGAGGTGACCGGTTCCTATCGAACCGGGTTGTGGGTGTTTGCTGTGGCTGCGGGCATTGCCTGGGGCGCGGTGCTGCTGGCAGAACGGCGAGGACGCCGAACAATCAATCCCATCGACGCACCGAGCCGTTTTTCCCGTTGACAGTGAGGGGCCAAAAAAACAATGTTAAATGTGCAATGTTAAATGATAAATTGATCATCCATTTGAACATTAACCTTTGAACATTCAACATTAACTTTATGGCTACTCCCTTTCACAGCATCGAAGACGCAATCAGGGACATCAAGAAGGGGAAATTCATCATCCTCGTCGATGACGAAGATCGCGAGAATGAAGGCGATCTCGTCATTGCCGCCCAACATGTGACACCCCAGTCCGTCAATTTCATGGCCAAATATGGCCGTGGGTTGATCTGTCTCGCCCTGACTCCCCAGCGAGTCGAAGAACTCCATCTTCCGCAGCAGGCGGTTGAGAACACCGCTTCCTTCGGCACGGCCTTCACCGTGTCCATTGATGCTCGGAAAGACATTACGACGGGAATCTCTGCGGCGGACCGGGCTACGACGATTCATGTGGCGATCGATCCGAAGTCCAAACCCGGCGACCTGGCGAGGCCCGGCCATATTTTCCCCTTGAAGGCGCAGCAAGGGGGCGTGTTAAAGCGTGCGGGGCAGACCGAAGGCTCCGTCGATCTGGTGCGGTTGGCCGGGCTCACTCCCGCCGCCGTGATCTGCGAAATCATGAACGAGGACGGCACCATGGCGCGCGTGCCGGAGCTGACAAAATTTGCCAATCTGCGCAAGCTGAAGATGGTCACGATCAAGGCGCTCATCGAATACCGCATGCAGCGCGAGACTTTTGTGCGGCGGATGGCCAGTGCGCGGTTGCCGACGATGTTCGGTGATTTCGAGGCAGTGGCGTTCGAAAACGAATTGGACGGTATTACGCACATTGCGTTGGTGAAAGGGCGCGTGGAGGGAGGTGGTCCCACCCTGGTGCGTGTGCACTCGGGCTGTTTGACTGCCGACGCACTGGGATCGTTGCGGTGCGACTGTCGAGACCAACTCCATAAGGCGATGGAAGTGATTCAAAAGGAAGGGCGCGGGGTCCTGCTCTACCTCAATCAAGAAGGGCGCGGCATCGGCCTGCTCAACAAGATCAGGGCCTATGGGTTGCAAGATGAGGGCAGCGATACGGTCGAGGCGAATTTGAAGTTGGGATTTAAGGCGGACCTGCGCGATTACGGCGTGGGGGCGCAGATTCTCGTGAATCTTGGGCTGCACCAGATCAAGCTCATCACGAACAATCCCCGCAAGATCGTCGGCATCGAAGGCTATGGGCTGCAAGTTGTCGAGCGCGTGCCGATCGAGATTCAGCCGCGTGCGGCGAATGTGAAGTATCTGCGAACGAAGAAGAAGAAGTTGGGGCATATTTTAAAAAAGGTGTGAGGGATGGGGGCAGCTAGCCCGCCCTTCTTTGCTCGCGGAGCCCCCACGATTAAACGGTGGTCGCTCGACGCGCGCAGTTGAAGGGCAAGCTAGCCGCTCCCTCGCTAGTGGCGAACGTGCCGGAGGAGAAGAAACGAAGGGATGAAGCTGCGAAGAGGCTCTCACGATGCGATGGGATTGCGGTTTGGGATTGTCGTTGCGAAGTTCAACAAGTTCGTCACGAGTAAGCTACTGAGTTCCTGCGTTGAGGGGCTGACCAAACACGGGGTCAAGGCCGACGACATCGAGGTGGTGCGAGTGCCGGGGGCGTTCGAGATTCCCTTGGTGGCGCGGACGATGGCAAAGTCGGGCCGGTTCAATGCGGTGATTTGTCTCGGGGCGGTCATTCGGGGCGACACGCCCCATTTCGATTACATCAGCGCAGAGGCCAGTCGCGGGATTGGGCAGGCGGCGCTGGATGCCGACGTGCCGATTATTTTCGGCGTACTGACGACGCATACAATCGCGCAGGCGATCGAGAGGGCTGAGTCGGCCAAGTTCAATCGTGGTGGAGCAGCGGCCAGGTCAGCGATCGAAATGGCGGCGGTCATGCGCCTGTTACGGGTAGGTGAGGGGACTCCGCCGAGCGCTGAAGTCCCGCGAGTCCTGAGAGCCAAGAAGCGGGCGCCGCGAAAGCGCAAGGCTTAGCCCGCATTATTCATGAACACTTCTGCTACAATCGCCGATCCGCTGCTACGACGAGCCTTCGGCCGGCGGGCTCGCCCCTCGGACCCTCCACGTACTGCACGAGTAAGCATCGGGTCTTCAGGGCTCCGCGCGCCGGTCTCGCGACGCGGCTCAGCGATTTCGCGACGAACCGTCATGAATAATGCGGG
>JBGPVY010000039.1:0-16432 GCA_041491905.1 Nitrospiraceae bacterium
GTGATGAGGTCACGTTGAGCCTACGTCTTCCCAAGCAAATCAAGCCTGCCGATATTGCCGTCGCCACCGTGCAGTGGGCGAAGGATCAATTCTTCGGCCTGGCTTTCACGGAATTATCCCCTGCTGCACAGAATCGCCTAAAAAAGTACGTGGCTATCGTTTCAACGACTGCCGCGTAGCCTTCCGTCAATTCGTCACCATTTTCACCGCCGCATCGTGCCTCTCTTGAAGAAGTGTGCCGTGCTGCCTCTGGTGGATTCTGAGTGTCAGCTTGGGGAAAATTGATCGGCGCGGCAGTACGCCTGACGTAATTTTTAGCCAGAGCAGGACGGAGTAGAGGATTCAGAAGAGAGGATGGGATAACGACCGAGTTGAGGCGGCACTTGCGTGTTCGCGTTCTGGCACCCTTCGCCAGTTCGTTTGTACGCAATGGCTTGCAGCGGTGGTTGGCTGCTGAACGTGCCGGGTTGGGCGTCGTACTCGATTTTTCGTTGAATGGTGCGAAAGTCATGAGTCCGGTCTCCATGAAGAATCCGGGAGATCAGCTTGTGATCAGTTTGCGTTTGCCGGATTAGACTGCGATGATGAATGTCGACGCGACAGTGCGATGGGGCAATCATCACACATTCGGATTAGAGTTTACCGCTGTCTCTCAACTCGCTGAAACCCATATGCGGAAATTTCTCCCCCGTGCGCCATCGACACAGGCATAAGCCCGTTCTTTAATCAAGTCCTTTGCCGGCCTTCTCCTCATGAAGGGGAGAAGGAATGGTGGCCCAGTCATGCGCCAAAGTGCTTGGCAGGACCGATGCGTCTATCTTTGTCGATAGAGCAGAGGAGGAACGATGTACTTCTGATCACGTGGATAGGCCGAGATTCGCACGGTTGCGGGGATGCAGGTACAGGGGCGAGCGGACGTGTTTCGCGCGAGATAGAAACTATGGGTTGAAACGTCCCTCCGTGGGTTGGCGTGACCCGTGTTCTTACAGTCAGATTACTCTCCTTCGCCAGAATGCCCCGCTCGGAAGAGCGGGGTTGAATGGCGAGGAGAGCTCTCCGAAGCTTTAGCGAAGGAGGGCTACGGGCTACGGAGAGTTCCGCATTCCTATGAGGATGCCCCGCGCGGGAGCGCGGGGGGCTTCACTTGATGGCCACTGCCTTGACTTCCTTGAACGTGGTGTGGCCCAGCAGGGTCTTCTGAACTCCATCCTGCATGAGGGTGGTCATACCCTCTTCAATGGCAGCCTTTAGCATCTCTTCAGTTCTCGCCTTCGTCTGAACCATGCGTTTGAGATTGTCCGATCCCAGAAGCAACTCGTGGATGGCCACGCGTCCCTTAAAGCCAGTGTGCTTGCAGGTTTCACATCCCTTCCCGCGGGCTAGGCGGAAGGTGTTGTCTTGCGGGATGCCGAGCTTGTCCCAGTATTCAGGTCCATAGCCCTGGCGGATTTCCTCGTATTCTGCCGGTGTCCCGACGTACTGCTCCGTACAGTCCTTGCAAATTCGGCGAGTGAGGCGCTGGGCGAGGACTCCCAACATCGCATCGGCAAAACTAAACGAATCGCAGCCCATATCGAGAAGTCGAGTGACGGTTTCCACCGCGCTGTTTGTATGGAGTGTGCTCAGGACGAGGTGTCCGGTCAATGAGGCTTCAATGCCAATTTCAGCCGTTTCTTTATCTCGCATTTCTCCGACCATGATCACGTCTGGGTCGGCCCGGAGGAACGCGCGCATGGCAGCGGCAAATGTGAAGTTGATCTTTGGGAGAACTTGAACTTGCCGGAGCCCATATTGTGTGATTTCGACGGGGTCCTCCGCCGTCCAGATCTTAATGTCGGGCGTGTTGATGAAGCCGAGGACGGAGTGCAGGGTTGTGGTTTTTCCTGAGCCGGTTGGTCCGACGCAGAGAATGATGCCGTAGGGTTTTGTAGCGATCGCCTTGATTGCTGCGATATTCCGGTCCGAGAACCCCATCTTGTCGAGGGGCAAAGGCTCGCTGGCCGCGAGCAGACGCATGACCACGTCTTCGTTATATCCGGCGGTCGGAATCGTCGCAACGCGCAACTCGATTTCCTTGCTGTCTGATAGTTTAAATTTGATCTTGCCGTCCTGGGGTTTGCGCCGTTCTGCGATGTCGAGGCTGGCCATAATCTTCAGACGCGACACGATGGCGCGCCGATAGCTCTGCGGAATCTTCATGTATTCGAAACAGTCGCCGTCGACCCGGAATCGGACAAGCGTTTCACGTTTTTCGCCATAGGGTTCGACGTGAATATCGGAGGCGCCTTGTCGATAGGCATCGGCGATGATCTGATTGGCTAGTCGCACGATGGCATTGTCATTTTCGTCGAGCCCGCCTCCGGCATCTTCCGCTGCTGCCTCTTGGGCTTCGTTGACGAGTTCGCCGAGAATGTCGGAGACATTTTCATCTAACTTTCGTGTGCCGCTGATATCTCCCTGTCCTGTGGCGGAGGCGAGGAACTGGGCGATATCACGACGGAGGCTGATCGCAAAGCGAATGTTAAGGCCGGGGAACGTCCGCTTAATATCCGCCACACGATCGAGATCGCCCGGGTCGTCCGTCAAAATTTCAATGGCGGTTCGGTCCCGCTTGAGGGGCATCCAGTGGTTTTTCCTGAGGTAGTCGACGTTCAGGTTTTTCAGGAGTTCGACATCGACAATTGTTCGATCGCTGTACTCGATGTAGGGGCATTTGTGAAACTGGGCGAGCGACTTGCCGATTTCGAGTTTCGGCACCTTGTACTTCTCAATCAGGATGCCCTCGAAGTCCGACACGCCTCTCCGGGACTCGGCAATCGCCTGGTCCAATTCGTTCTGGGTAATACGGTTGCTCGTAACCAGGCGATCGAACTTGGTTGGGCTTTTCTTCGAGATCTTGCGGAGATTGAAGAAGGCGATGCCTAGTGCCTTTGCAATCTCCGCGACGGATTCTTCGTCTTTTCTGGTGAATCGTGCACCGCTCTTCTTGTTGAGGAGTTGGAAGACGCCCATCAAATATTTGTTGTCCGCCACTATCGGGTAGGTCAGGACCTGTTTCGTCTTGAATCCAGTCCGCTTGTCGTAGGAGGAGTCATGGAGGAGTGAGGGATGGACGCCTTGCAGCTCGGCAATGTTATAGGCGTCGGCAATGCTCACTGGGCGGAGATACTTTGCGCAGAACCCAGCCAGACTTTGTTCGGTGATGGGAATGCGGATTTCCTCGACGCTGTCGATGTGAGGGATTTTGGAGAAAATCTCTTTCTTCTCCGAATCGACCGCGAAGATGGTGAGGTCCTCGGCATCTAAGATGCTAAGAATTTCTTTACGCAGGTCGAGGAGAATATGGTCAAGATCGCTGGCCGCATGGATTTGGTCCGTGATGCGCTTGACGTTCTCGGCGAATGCCACTTTCTGCTGAAGTTCCTGAAGATTTTCCGGGATGGGCTTGGCCGGCATTATAGGGGCTCCTACCATCGACTGGGAAGGTCGTCGTCGGATTCGTATGCTCAAAAAGAGTGAGTACGATCCACGTGAACACAAGTGCCTAGAGGCAGCGGTCGAAATTCAGTCTAGCTGATCACGGATGGAAGGCAAGGAAAAGACGGTTTCAGACTGGCTACGGTTAAGGAAGCGAAACATGAATGACGCCACTGGCGGGCGGCATGGTTTTCAACTCGCCTGTGTGCGAGTCAGATGAGCGGCGACTTGAGCCGGAGGCAGCTTGAGCTTGACCCCGTCCTTCCGAGTTTTGACCTCTACGACTCCTTCGGCGAGGCCCCTGTCTCCGACGACGAGTTGGAATGGGGCTCCCATTAGGTCCGCATCGTTGAACTTCACGCCCGCTCGTTCGTCCCGATCATCCCAGAGTACCTCGAACCCTGCGGCCTGCAGTTCGCCGTAGAGCTGCGCGGCGACTTGGGAGGTCTGGGCTGATTGGGTGAGCGGGAGGAGATGTACGTGGAACGGCGCGATTGGGAAGGGCCAGATAATGCCTTTAGCGTCGTGGTTCTGTTCGATCGCCGAAGCGGCAGTGCGTCCGATGCCGATGCCGTAGCATCCCATGACGGCGAAGCACTCTTTACCGTGAAGATCCAGGAATGAGGCCTTCATGGTTTCACTGTATTTGGTGCCGAGCATAAAGACATGTCCGACTTCGATGCCTTTCGTCGCCTTCAATGTCCCGTCTTTTCTCGGTGACGGATCTCCTGCACAGGCGCTGCGGAGATCGGCAAACTGCTCGACCTGAAAATCACGATCCCAATTCGCATCGACATAGTGCGTATCGCTCTGATTGCCGCCGACGACCACGTTGCGCAAGGTTTTAATAGCGTGGTCGGCAATAATCCGAACGTGCTTCAGGCCAACGGGACCGGCAAACCCTACCGGTGCGCCAGTGACTTTCTCGACGACGGTGGGAGTTGCGAGTTCCAGATCAGTCACTCGCAAGAGCCGTTGAATCTTGACCCCATTCGCTTCATGGTCTCCCCGTACTAACACAGCGACCGTGTCTTTTCCTGTCGAATAGAGAAGCGTCTTCACGAGGTGCGTGGGGGAGACGTTCAAGAATCTCGTGACCTCTTCGACTGTCCGGCAGCGAGGTGTCTGGACGGTGCGCAGCGGGCGCGGGGCTTCGGTGTCCACATGAGTAGGAGGAAGTACTTCGGCCTGTTCGACATTGGCGGCGTAGGTGCCTGCATCGCTGTAGACGATGGTGTTCTCGCCCGTATCGGCGAGCACCATGAACTCGTGAGATGAGCTGCCGCCGATCAGGCCGGTGTCGGCTTCCACGGCACGGAAGGTGAGGCCGCAGCGTGTGAAAATACGATGGTAGGCATCGTACATCTTCTGATAGCTGAGCCTGGCGCTCGCTTCGTCCTGATCAAAGCTGTAAGCGTCCTTCATGATGAACTCGCGTCCCCGCATGAGTCCGAAGCGAGGGCGTATTTCGTCGCGAAACTTTGTTTGAATCTGATAGAAGTTCAGCGGCATCTGTCGATAGGAACGGACTTCGCGCCTGAACAGGTCGGTGATCACTTCCTCATGGGTCGGTCCCAAGCAGAACTCGCGCTCGTGGCGATCCTTAAAGCGCACCAGCTCTTTGCCGTAGAAGCTCCATCGGCCTGTTTCTTGCCACAATTCTGCGGGGGAGGCAATGGGCATGAGGAGTTCTTGGGCGCCGGCCCGGTTCATCTCCTCTCGAATGATCTGCTCGACTTTTCGGATGACCCGGAGGCCGAGCGGGAGGTACGTGTAGATGCCGGCCGCCACCTTGCGAATCAGACCGGCTCGGAGCATCAGCCTATGGCTGACGGTTTCCGCTTCGCCCGGGTCTTCTCGCAATGTAGGGATCAAGACTTGAGAGGTCCGCATGATTCAGTGAGAAAGGTCAACAAGTCATCAAGCCCGAACGTCACCAAATCTGAAGTGCCGGTGAGCGAGGAAATGTTTTGCCGACATGATGACGTTCGACATTCATACTTTCGGACTCATTCTCTATCGAGAGAAGATCCGTTCAAGGTCATTCCAAAACGCAAAGATCATGACGCCCACTAATAGCACGAGGCCGGCCTGTTGCGCGATTTCTCTCTGGCGTTCGCCGAGGGGTTTCCGAAGGATGCCCTCAATCAGGAAAAACAACAGATGGCCGCCGTCGAGAATGGGAATAGGGAGCAAGTTCAGGACGCCCAGATTGATGCTCAGGATGGCAATGAGAAAAACCACGCTTGAGGCCCCCTGCGCAGCGGCCTCTCCGGATATATTGGCGATCGTTAGCGGGCCGCCGATGTTCTTGCTGGAGATGTCCCCTACGACCATCTTGTAGAGGCCGATTGCGGTCAACTCGGTCCAGCCCCATGTGGCCCCCAAGCCGTCATAGAGCGACAGCAGAGGGGTGCTGGAGCGCATGATCGAACGACCTGGTCCTGAAATGCCGATCTTGCCGACTTCGACCGACTGACCATTGACCATCGCCTTCTCAGCAGAGGGCGTCACGGTCAGCGAAACTCGACGCCCTTCCCGCAAGACCTCGACCTGTAACTGGCGGTTGGGGTTTTCTTTCACGATACCGGTCATCTGAGACCAGGTATGGATCGTCTGGCCCTCGATGTTGACTACATGGTCCCCGGCTTGAAGCCCGGCTTTCGCCGCCGGAGAATTTTGCATGACTGAAGTGACGAGGGGCGGTGTTTCTTCGACGCCCAGGTAGTACCCGGGCTCTTGTGCAGAGGCCTGTGGTCCGGGGGCAGTTGTGGGCGTGACCGTCAGCGTTTTGACCTGTTCGCCTCGTTTGATTTCGAGCGTCAGCGCCTGCCCGTTGCTCTTTGCCACGGCGTCGAACAGTTCCGTTCTGGTCGAAATGTCGCGCCCATTGACTCGGCTGACACGATCTCCGATTTGAATGCCTGCGGTATCGGCTGGAGAGCCGGGGACCATCGCTTCGATATCGGGGGTGAGATCCTGGAACGTTGGGACAAAAAGAGGAGCTCCGGTCGCGAGCCATCCGGCAAAAATGAAATAAGCCAGAATGAAGTTAAACCCAGGTCCCGCGGCCACGATCAGGACTTTGCCCCACAACCCTTGGTGCGCAAACGACCGCGCACGATCCTCCTGTGTAGTCGCCTCGGTCTCATCTTCGCCGAACAGTTTCACGTAGCCACCGAGCGGAACGGCCGAGAGGAGATATTCTGTTTCGCCCATTTTCCGGCCGAAGAGCTTTGGTCCGAATCCAAGAGAAAACTTGAGGACCTTGACACCGACCCAGCGAGCGGCCAAGAAATGTCCGAGTTCATGGAACGCGACTAACACGCCCAGAACGACCAGGAACCACCACGCCTTCTGCAATAACAACCAGACGGTATCGGGGGACCAGGTAAATGCCATGAACACGGTGTATGCTCCTTCGTGTAGCCCTAGCGTGCCAACGACACAACCAACGATTCGGCTTTCTCTCGGGCCCAGCGATCCGCCTCCAGCGCGTCTTCCAACGTCTCGACGTCTTTGGCGGTGTGGACGTCCATCGTGCTGCGAATGATCTCTGCAATGTCGGTGAACCGGATACCCCCGTTCAAGAATGCCTCGACGGCGATTTCATTTGCGGCATTCATCGTGGCCGGCATCGTACCGCCGATCCGCAGGGATTCATAGCCAAGACCCAAGCAGGGGAACCGGTTGTGATCCGGCTTGCAAAACGTCAACTTCGCGATCTCCGTCAGATCCAACGAAGGCAGATCGAGCGGCATGCGCCCTGGATATCTCATCGCATAGGAAATAGGTGTTCGCATATCCGGCAATCCCAACTGCGCGATCATCGAACGATCTTGATATTCTACCAGAGAATGAATAATGCTTTCCCGATGGATCATGACCTCGATCTGGGATTCCGGGATGTCGAAGAGCCACCGGGCTTCGACGACTTCGAGACCTTTGTTCATGAGGGTGGCAGAATCAATCGTGATTTTGGCGCCCATCTTCCAGTTGGGATGTTGGAGTGCCTGTTCGGGTGTGACGTCCTGCAGTTCCTCCCGGCCCAGGGTCCAGAGGGCTCCTCCGGACGCCGTCAAGATCAGACGGCGGACGTCCTCTTTGCGATGGCCTTCTAACGACTGGAAGATCGCACTGTGTTCGCTGTCGACCGGGAAGATACGAACGCCATGCCGTCGCGCTTCGTCCTGCATCAGTTTCCCTGCCATGACCATCGGCTCTTTATTGGCCAAGGCGATTTGCTTTCCGCTTCGGATCGCCGCAAGGGTGGGCACGAGACCGGCTCCACCGACGATGGCGGAGATGACGAGTTCAGCTTCGGGGGCGGAGGCGACCTGAATCAAGCCTTCTTGCCCAGCCAAAATTTCGACAGACAGTCCCGCACAGCGTTGCCGGAGCCTGGCGGCAGCGGAGGCATCCGATAAGGCGACCACGCGGGGATTGAACCGGCGGATCTGGTCCTCGAGTTTTTCATCATTGCTGCCGGCAGTCAGTCCTGCCACGCGGAATTCTTTGGGGAACCGGTCCACGATATCTAAGGTGCTGGTGCCGATCGACCCTGTCGATCCGAGGATGACGATCGTTTTCATAGTGGCTCCTTCACTCAATGACTCGTAGCCGGCTCGCCATCGTCACATAGTAGTAGAAGACGGGGGCGGTGAACAAGAGACTATCCAGACGGTCGAGCATGCCCCCGTGGCCCGGCAGTATCCGGCCGGAATCCTTCATGCCGACGCTGCGTTTTATGGCCGATTCGGTCAGGTCACCCCAGAGACCTGTGATTGTCAGTAGGGTAGCCAAGATCAGACAATCGAGACCGGACAACTCAGGGAGAAACCACCAACGAGCTGCGTATCCGGTGATTATGGCAGCAATCAGGCCACCCACCAAGCCCTCGACAGTTTTTTTTGGACTGATGGTGGGAGCCAAGCGATGTCGCCCGTACAGTGTGCCGACCAGATAGGCGCCGGTATCGGATGCCCAGGTCACCAGTAGAAGAAAGAAGATCAGCCATTCACCCAGAGGCAGGAGCCTCGTCATCGAGAGAGTGCCGAGTGTGAGGCCCAGGTAGAGCACGCCGAACAAGGTCATGGCACCATCCCTCAGGCTCTGTTCGAGGGGCGAGCGACTGAGGAGCGGGACCGAAATAATACAGACCAGTGTGGCCAGGAGGGTTGGAACGATGATGTCCGGCCGGTGTGTTCCGAGAATCAGGGCGGCGAATCCTGTCAGGCCGATCCCTATAAGCCAGGAATGGCTTCGGTCGCCGAAACATAATCGGTAGAACTCGAAGAGGGCGAGCCCACCCGCCAGCACCACGATGCCGGAAAATGCGAGGGACGGGAGGTAGCGAATGACGGCATACAAGAATGGAGCGAGGACCAGAAAGGTATAGATCCGACGGGGATCAAATCGGGACGCCGTAACCGGCGTTGGTTCAGCCTGCTGTTGGCTGGTGGCTTTGTATTCCTGCATGTGGAGGTTTAGATCGGCCACTATGAAGAAATGGTGCTGAGGACGCGACCGAATCGCCGCTCGCGCCGCTGGTATTCCAGCAAAGCCAGCAAGAGTTCGCGGCGACGGAAGTCGGGCCACAGGGTCGGAGTGAAATACAGCTCGGTGTAGGCGAGCTGCCAGAGGAGAAAGTTACTGATTCGCGCTTCGCCGCTGGTGCGAATCAACAGGTCTGGATCGGGCAGCTCATGGGTGTAGAGATATTGCTGGATACGCGATTCATCCACATCGTTCGGTTGCAGCTTTCCGTCTTGTGCTTCATGAAGGAGTTCACGCACCGCGTCCACGATCTCAGTGCGGCCACCATAGCTGAGCGCGACCGTGAGATGCAGTCTATCAAGATGGGCGGTTTCCTGTTCGGCGGCCCGGACCCACTGGAGGGCGGAGGTCGGGAGGGAGTCGAGTCGGCCGATCGTGCGCAACCGGACACCCTGCGTAATAAGTTTTGTTCGTTCCGTCGAAAGGTAGTATTCGAGCAAGCCCATGAGCGAGGAGATTTCCTGAACGGGACGGTTCCAATTCTCCTGTGAAAACGCGTAAATTGTCAGGGCGTGGATGCCCAGTTCCAAGCAGACCGTAATCATTTCCCGAACGGACTTGATCCCTTCCCGATGACCTGCAATGCGAGGGAGGCTTCGCAGTTCTGCCCAGCGGCCGTTGCCATCCATGATGATGGCAACGTGCTTGGGTAAGAGGTCGGGTTCGAGTTTTGCGGCAAGCTCTTCGACGGATAGCTGGTCCACGGTCGACGAGTCTTTCATGTCCATAGAGTGCAGTTGGTAATGACCCCTTCTCACGAGGATCGTGCGGTAGGCGAGCAAAGTCTACTGGTGAGGGGGAGGAAAGTCAAACGAATTTTCGTAAAAGTCCTGTAAAAGCGATGAGTTGGATGAATTCTCGTTGCGCCTGTGGAAAGCGATCAGCTATACTTCCCCGTCCATCCGCATGCCAACCGTCGTGAGGATTCACAAACCATGGGTGAACTTGTTCAGTTAACATCCTTTGGTCTGACCGAAGGCGAGGTGCTCGGGGCGCTCGGGCGCGTCAAAGTTCGCGATGTCGACTATGCCGATCTCTACTTTGAATCCTGTGTGTCTGAATCCGTCTCGATGGAGGAATCCCTCGTCAAGCGCGCAACGAAGAGTGTGTCGCAGGGCGTGGGGGTGCGAGCGACGGCAGGGGAAAAAACTGGTTTTGCCTATTCCGATGAGCTGACGAAGAAGGATCTCGAACTAGCGGCCGATACGGCCCGCTACATTGCCAATTCGCCGAGCGGGACCCACGCGGTTCCGGTTCCCGTTCATCATCGCCCCACCAGGGATCTCTACCCGGTCGAACGGGCACAGGCCGAAGTCGCCACGGCGGATCGCGTGTCCTTATTGAATGCGATCGATGCCGAAGCGCGCCGGTACGACCCACGCATCAAGAATGTCATGGCCTCGTTTAACACGGAATATAAGGTGGTGATGGTCGCCACCTCGGACGGCACGTTGATTGGGGATGTACAGCCGCTATCGAGGCTGCAAGTCACCTGTATCGCCGAAGAGAACGGCCAACGCCAAGCCGGCTCGTTCGGCGGGGGTGGCCGTGTCGGGTTTGAGTTTTATCACGAGGGTGACCGGTATCTGCGGTATGCACGTGAAGCGGCACGTGAAGCCATCCTCAACTTGTCTGCCGTCGAAGCGCCGGCCGGTGTCATGCCGGTCGTGCTGGGCGGAGGCTGGCCGGGGATTTTGTTGCATGAAGCCATTGGCCATGGACTGGAAGCGGACTTCAATCGCAAGGAAACCTCTGCATTCTCTCACCTCCTCGACAAACGGGTGGCGTCCGACGTCTGTACGATCGTCGATGATGGAACATTGCCGGGCCGGCGGGGCTCGCTCAACATGGATGACGAAGGGACCCCGACTGGTCGTACGGTGCTCATCGAACGCGGGATTCTGCGCGGCTACATCACCGATAAATTAAATGCGCGGCTGATGGGCATTCCCCTAACCGGCAACGGGCGGCGAGAAAGTTACCAAAGTGTGGTGCTGCCGCGAATGACGAATACGTTTATGCTGGCCGGGACAGCGGACCCTGAGGAGATCATTCGCTCGGTCGATCGCGGGCTGTATGCCGTGTCGTTCGGTGGAGGGCAGGTGGATATCACCAACGGTAAATTCGTGTTTTCCGCCAGCGAAGCCTACTTGATCGAGGGTGGGAAAGTGACGAGGCCAGTCAAGGGCGCGACTTTGATCGGCAGCGGACCGGAGATCCTCACCAAAGTCTCGATGGTCGGGCACGACCTCAAACTTGACGAGGGCATTGGAACCTGTGGCAAAGAAGGGCAGTCCGTTCCAGTGGGCGTCGGCCTGCCGACCATTCGAATCGATGAAATTACCGTAGGCGGGACCCAACGATGAGTCAGCAGATACAACAGCGCGATGGGTATAGCCAGCTCGCCATGGATCTCTTGGCGAAGGCGAAGCGCAGTGGGGCGACGGAAGCGGACATCATTATTGCCGACGGCGAAACATTTTCGGTGCAAGTCCGGTTGGGTGCCGTCGATCGCCTTACAAAAGCGCGGGAGAAGCATCTCGGCTTACGTGTGTTTGTCGGGAAACGTTCCGCCAGCACCTCCACCTCCGATTTCTCAGCGGGCTCTTTGAATCAACTCGTCGCCGAGACCTGTATTTTGGCGAAGGCCGTCGTGGAAGATCAGGTGTCCGGCTTGCCGGCGGCGGATCAGATGGCGGGAGAGAGGCCGGATTTGGATCTCTATGATCCCACCCGGCTGAATACGGAACAGCAGATCGAATTGGCCAAACGTGTAGAGGCTGTCGCCATGTCTACGGACGAGCGCGTGACGAACTCTGAAGGTGGCGACTTCGACTCCTCCTCGGGGCGTGTGGTGCTGGGCAACAGCCACGGATTCCTGGGGGAGTACCAGAGTTCCAGTTTCTCGATGTCGGTGTCGCCCGTTGCCACTGATCCGGAGACCGGGGCCATGCAGCGCGATTCCTGGTACGATGTGCAACGGAAATTCGCCAAGCTGGATTCTCCGGAGGCGGTGGGACTGGAAGCGGCGCGCCGGACGGTCCGAAAGCTCGGTGCGAGGAAAGTGGCAACCCAACGAGTTCCTGTCGTATTCGATTCCGAGATGGCTGGAAGTCTCATGGGAAATCTCTGCAGCGCGGTGTCAGGGTATTCACTCTATAAAGGTGCTTCGTTCTTAGCAGGCCAATTGGACAAACCGCTGGCCCCGGAGTATGTGACGGTCTATGACGATGGACGAGTTGCCGGAGGACTGGGCTCTCGACCGTTCGATGGCGAAGGTCTGCCGACCAGGAAGACGACAGTGGTGGAGCGAGGGGTGTTGAAGAGCTACCTGCTCGATACCTATTCGGGAAGGAAGCTTGGGCTGGCGTCGACCGGTAACGCCGCACGCAGCGTTGGTGATAATCCGTCGGTCGGCCCCACGAATTTCTATCTCGCGCCCGGGACGAAGACGTCGCAAGACATTATCAAGACCGTGAAACAGGGTCTGTATGTCACGGACCTCATCGGCTTCGGCATCAACATGGTAACCGGTGATTATTCACGAGGGGCCTCCGGGTTTTGGATCGAAGGGGGCGAATTGGCTTACCCCGTGGAAGAGATCACGATTGCGGGCAATCTGAAAGACATGTTTGCGGGAATCGAAATGGTCGGCAGCGATCTCGTGTTTCGCGGGCGCATTGCCAGTCCGACCGTGAAGATTGCAGAGATGATGGTGGCGGGAAGCTAGGAGCGCATAGCAGGTGGCCGATGGCCAATAGCCAAGACGGCATGGAAACGGTTGGCGTTATTCCTGCCATTCGCCATAAGCTATCAGCCATAAGCTCTTAATCCCAGCGAGGTGACCCATGGCCGAGTCGATCAGAGAAACGCTGGTCCAGTATCCTAGCGACAAGGTGACGATTCGGGCTTATGTCGCAGCCCCGCAGACCAAGGAGCGACGCCCCGCGATCATTGTGATTCAGGAATGGTTTGGGCTATCCGACCATATTAAGGACATTGCGAAACGCTATGCGGCAGAGGGGTATGTGGCTATTGCGCCGGATCTCTACTCCCGTTTGGGTAATGCTCTTGCAACGGATCCAGCCGAAGCAGGCAAGTTGATGAACGCACTCAAACAAGACGATGGACTGGCGGACTTGAATGCGACAGTGGCGTATCTCAAGACCGTTCCAGAAGTAGACGCGAAGCGAATCGGCGTTACTGGATTTTGCATGGGAGGGTCTTATGCCTTGATGCTGCCCTGTGTCAACGCTGACATCAAAGCAGCCGCGCCATTTTATGGACAGGTACCCAATCCTGACACCCCGCTACAGAAGCTTGCAGGTCCGGTTCTCTATATCTATGGCGAAGACGATGGCTGGATTACCAAGGCGGACGTGCAGCGGCTTGCGGCGGCCCTGAAGAAGTATAATAAGCCCGGAGAGATTAAGACCTACGCCGGTGCTCCCCATGCCTTCTTTCGCGACACCGATCCGAGCGTGTATCGGCCGGAGGCAGCCAAAGACGCCTGGGCGCGTGCCACAGCATTTTTCAAACAGCATTTGAGATCGTAAAGAGAGTCACGAGTACCATGCCGCTTGATGCCGAACTTGGAAAGGCCATGCTCCAATTGATTACGTCGCGATATGACGACCGGCATTGGCGCAAGAAGATTGAAAAGACCTTGAGTTTGCCGCAATCTGGTGTCGGAGATCCTGCGCAACAGCAGATCTTCATGTATCTCAAGATCGGGCTCAAGGCCTATAAATCACGCCGTGCCGATCCCGACTCCTGGATTATCGGAGGGTACGCGACTAAGGAAGTCATTGATCGAGCCAAGTACCAGCCTCAGCTGGTCGGTCCTGAGATCACGAAGGATGATGTGGCCTTTTTCGGCAGCGATCCTGGGAAAGAGATCGATGAAGCTTGGTGGGACGAGATGCTTGTCTCCTGGTTCGATGTCCCGGAGGAAGAGAAGCCTGTCGAGGGTGAGAAAACAGAAACCAACCAAGAGGACGTGAATCGTATCTCGTGAAGCGTATCTCGTTGGGGATAAGAGCGTATGACTAATGGCTTATAGCTGGTGGCAAAGACGCCCACTCTCCATTCCGGACCATACGCTATTGGCTATACGCCATATGCTCATTTCTTCGGACGAGATACGAACGACGCTTTACGTGCCGAAGAGATCCATCTGCGCTGGTTGAGGCGGCTCGATCTGCAGTGTGGGGGCTTCTGGTGTGGTTGTGGCTTCCGTGGGTTTGACCGGTTTCGCCTGGCGGTCAAGAAATTCTCTCAGCTTCTTGAAGTCCTCACGAAGCGGTTCGAGCATGTTGCCTTGGTGCAAGGCTGCGGCGGGATGAAGTAAGGGGAAGAGGACAAAGTCTTTCAAGTAGAACGCCTGGCCGCGAACCTTTGTAATCCCCACCTTCCGTTCCAGCAATGATTGCGTCGCCCAATTGCCTAACGTGCAGACCAGTTTTGGGTGGATCATCGCGATCTGTTGCATCAGAAACGGTTTGCACGTCTCGACTTCATCCGGTTCCGGGTCGCGGTTGTTCGGGGGCCGGCATTTAATCACGTTTGTGATGTAGATGTCGCTGCGTGACAATCCTGCCGATTGCAGGAGATCGTTTAAGAGTTTTCCCGCTGCCCCGACAAACGGTTCCCCTTGCTGGTCTTCATGGAAACCCGGCGCTTCCCCCACGAACATCACGCTCGCGTGCGGATTCCCCACACCAAACACCACTTGGGTTCGGCCCATCTTCGCGAGCTTGCAACGTTGGCAGTCATGCAGAGACTTGCTGAGTTCGAGGAGAGGCATAATGGTGAAGTGGAGCAGTTGAACAGTTGAAAGGATTTTAGGCGGGCCGACTTTTCTTGTCAATGGAAGAGCAACGTGGGAAGAATGGCTGCACACATTGCCAAGTGTGGGTGAAGTCAGAGGAGGGAACCATGCTATTCATGAAACGGCTCGTGTTCGGCTTCCTCGTCTTCATAATTAGCGTAGGCGTGGCCTGGGCTGGTGAGCGGGGGGTTCAGCTTGTCGCAGGCAGGGATAGCAAGCTCTGCGCAAGAGTGCTGGAAGCGTTTCGTGAGGATGTGGACGATCGATGGCGGCTGCGATACCAGCACGAGATCTTTCGGCAGATTACCTGGAGGCCGGTCGAGCTGAGGGGGCAAGGGCCAAAGGCGAGGCACTGTTCGAGTCTCGATAAGGCGATGTTTGATTTGGATAACAATGGGCAACCGGATTTAGTAGTCAAGACGACCTTCTGTATGAAGGGGAGTCCGAGCGACAGTTTCTATATGTTTCCTGCCGATAGTGCTGTCCTTGAGCAAGCCAATTGGCAGGACCTATCGCCTCTGCTGGCGACGCCGGATAAGTTCGAGCGGACGGGTGGGGCCTATCCCTTGACGCAACTTCCTACTGAGGAAACAGGCGTGAGCCGGACGACATTGACAGGGGTCTTTACAGTCCAACCCTTCATGCTGGACGGGAGCGCGTACGTCAGTCTGACGGATGGGCGTGCTGAATGGACCGTGATCGCGAAGTATCTACGTGGCGAGCGGTTTAAAGATCAGTGTTATCTGCAAAAGGCGAGTAGGTGAGTTATTCTTCAGGATGCTCAAAAAGGCCGGACTTTTCACCCGCCCAACCCTGGCGGTTATTTCACCCGCCCGCCCTGAGTCTGCCGAGACAGACTCTTCGCCCTGGGACGCGCCTTTTCCCAAGCAAGGTCGCAGCGAACTATCCCTTTTTAAGGGGTGGCTGGGATGATCCCAACTGCGCGCAATATTCCACCCACCCAGCGCTCAGCGCGCCAAGACGCGCTTTATCCCGAGCGAGGGCCTTCCAGTTCCCTCTACCTCCCTTTAGAGGAGTGGCCAACGCTGCCCTCAACTGCGCGCATCGAACGAGCACAGATCCACCGTGCGCGTTCTGCGAGCAAGGAGGGCACCTGGCCGCTCCTTCCCCATCCTTCTGAGGCCGCGCGTTGCGCGAGCAAGAGGATCGTTCCAACCACCCCGCTCCCTTTTCAGCATCCTGATTACTCCACTTTATATCCCTTGGCAGCCAAACAGGTACCGCGCATCGCGTTGATGCCCGATATTCCATGCAGTGCCCGGGCTGGTTGCTCGGGCTTTGCGCGCCTGGGCCGAACGGAGAGGGGTTGCTCTGGTTGTAGAAATGGTTTTCGTTTACTAGTCTCGCCCTGCTATCCTGCTAGCGAAGTGCTATGGCATCGGCGCAGCGGTTGCCACTGACAATGGTGCTTTCCAGGTTAGGAGGCCATCCTGTATCAGTCCAGGCTCCTGCTACGAGCAAGTTGGCAATCGGACTGCGTTGGATGGGTCGATGTGATTTTGTCCCGGGCCTGAGTGAGAGGACGGCGCCTGGAATTGTCCGACGGCA
>JBGPVY010000250.1:0-4355 GCA_041491905.1 Nitrospiraceae bacterium
GCTTTCAGCGGCCATGGCGATCCTCCTTGTACGGGATTACCGCTTTTTGAATGTGTCTCCTTCCGGGGAAAGGCGGTAAAAAGGCTGACCTGGACTTAAAACATGAACCGATGAGGACCGTATCGAGGGGATGAGAACGCCTGCAGGAATTCTTAGCGAGTCTGCATTTCGCGCTCTTACCTGCGATATCGGACGTAAGAGATCTCGGTCGAGTGTATAAACCTATGGACGACAAGAATAATACCATGAACTCCGATCGAATGGGAAGCCTTTCGATTTAGCGCCGTTGAGTTGGCGTGGCAGGCTTCAAAGGACCGGCGGGAGATTATAGGAAATGCTGACACAATCAGCTTCATGTTTCATGTCCGGATGGCGTCGCCAGTGGGACACCACCCTTATTAGTGGACAGCAGCATGTTCACTACTTACAATCTCCTCGCGGAAGGAGGCACCGTTTCCCAAATCGCTCAAGCTGGATCTAGGTTCAACATCTAGCCCCTGGAAACCCCAGCGACTATTCAAAGAAGTACCTTAGACGGCAGGAGAGGGACCTGAGGAGTCGATTCATGCCCTCTGATGTACGGCCAAGCCTGACGGTCTTTTTCCCCTGCTACAATGATGCGGCGACCATCGGTTCGCTCGTGGCGGCGGCAGATCGCGTCGCCAGGGAGTTTACGGATGATTACGAGATCATTGTAGTCGATGATGGAAGCAGCGATCACAGTCGCCTCTTGCTCTATGAGCTTCAGGCTCGATACGCACGGCTTCGGTTAGTGTTCCATGAGAAAAATCGGGGGTACGGCGCCGCACTCCAGTCGGGCTTCTCGCATGCCACGAAAGAGCTGGTCTTCTACACAGACGGTGACGGCCAATACGATGTGTGTGAGTTGCGGAAACTGCTTCCAATCATGCAGGATGGCATCGACGTCGTCAACGGATACAAGATCGTCCGCTCGGACCCGTTGCACCGGATTATCATCGGCACGGTTTACCTTTGGCTGATGCGTCTGTTGTTCGATTTCCACGTGCGGGATGTGGACTGTGATTTCCGTTTGATCCGGCGCCGAGTCTTTGACCATATCAAGCTGGAGTACACAAGCGGGGTGATCTGCCTGGAGTTGGTCAAAAAGCTCGAGATGGCCGGGTACCGCTTCGTCGAGTTTCCTGTCCACCATTATCACCGCATGGTCGGCAAGTCACAATTCTTCAACCTGCGGCGCCTGTTCAAAACGGGGATCAACATTCTCCATCTGTGGTGGCAGCTCGTGCTGCGGAAAGATACGCCCACCCAGAAAGCGTATCTTGATGAAGGGCGTCGCAAGCCCTGATCGATCCTCCAGTCTGCCGAAAGAGTGAGGCGCAACGGTGGAGCACGAAAAGGTCTTTGCAGGGAAGCAGATCCTAATCACCGGAGGGTTGGGCTTCATCGGATCAAACCTTGCGGGCGCATTAGTGGGATGCGGCGCATGGGTGACCCTCGTCGATTCGCTGATCCCCCAGCATGGCGGCAACCTCTTCAATATCAAAGAGATCAAGGATCTGGTTCATGTAAACATCGCCGATGTCAGGGACGAGCAGAGCATGAAGGACCTTGTCCAGGGACAGGATTACCTCTTTAACCTGGCTGGGCAAACCAGTCATCTAGACTCGATGGACGATCCCTACACCGATCTCGATATTAATTGCCGTGCCCAGTTGTCGATATTAGAAGCCTGCCGGAAGCATAACCGGCGAATTAAGATTGTCTTTGCAAGCACCAGACAAGTCTACGGCATCCCTGACTCCTTGCCTGTGGACGAGCGACATCCGGTCCACCCCGTGGATGTGAACGGCATCAATAAGTTGGCCGGAGAATGGTACCATATCGTGTACAACAGCGTGTATGCGCTTCGGACATGCGCGTTGCGATTGACCAACACCTACGGTCCGAGAATGCGAGTCAAAGACGCCCGCCAGACCTTTTTGGGTTGGTGGATTCGGCAGCTTGTCGAGGGCCGAGAATTGCAGGTATTCGGGGATGGCCAGCAGATGCGAGACCTAAATTACGTGGATGACGTGGTTGAGGCGCTTCTGATGGCCGCGGCGCACGAGGAGGCCAATGGCCAGATATTCAATCTGGGGGACGATCATCCAATCCGGCTTCTTGATCTGGCGAGGCTGCTGATCGAGATCAACGGTGGAGGCAGGTTCAAGATCGTCCATTTCCCCCCCGACCGGAAGGCAATTGACATTGGTGATTATTACGGTTCGTTCCAGAAAATCGCCGGTCTACTGGGCTGGCGGCCAAAGACGCGCCTCAGAGAGGGACTGTCTCGAACGCTGAATTACTACCGGGAGCATGGAGCACATTACTGGGACAATGGCTAACATTCCGTTCCGAGACCTGAGACGTCAGTACCAAGCCATGAAGCCGGCAGTGGACGGTGCGATCGCCGACGTCCTCGCACGAGGACGGTTTATACTCGGCGAGAGGCTTGAGCAGTTTGAAGCAGAGTTTGCCCGCTATTGCGGCGCCAACTATGGAGTGGGTGTGGGTTCGGGGACCGAGGCGTTGCACTTGGCCTTAGTGGCCTGTGGCGTCGGTCCTGGCGATGAGGTCATTAGCGTCTCGAACACCTGCGTTCCCACGGTGTCGGCTATCTCGTTTGCTGGAGCGACCCCAGCCTTCGTCGATATCGATCCGGTCACCTATACGATGGAGCCCGGTCTGATTGAGGATCGCATCACACCTCGTACCAGGGCCATAGTGCCGGTCCATCTGTACGGGCAGTGTGCCGATATGGACCCCATCCTTGAGATCGCGAAAAGGCGAGGCCTGCGTGTCATCGAGGATTGCGCGCAGGCTCACGGGGCGTCGTATAAGGGCCGCATGGCGGGGACGATGGGCGACGCCGGCTGTTACAGCTTTTATCCAACGAAAAACCTTGGGGCGTTCGGGGATGCCGGTATAGTGGTCTCGAGTGATCGAGCCCTTGCGGAGAAGCTGAGGGCATTGCGGAATTACGGCCGCACTGAGGGCTACGCCCATCCGCACAAGGGGTTCAACAGTCGCCTCGATGAGCTTCAAGCGGCCATCCTTCTGGCCAAATTGCCACACCTGAAGTCTTGGAATGACCGTCGCCGTCAGATCGTTGCGAGGTACACGCAAGCCCTGACCGAATTGGGGATCGTTTGCCCGATCGAGGCGCCAGGGCGTCATCACGTCTACCATCTCTTTGTGGTTCGAGTTACGGATCGCGCTTCCTTTCAGGCTGCTATGCATGCGCACGGCGTGGCAACGTGGATCCATTACCCCGTTCCGGTCCACCTTCTCGAGGCGTACAGCGAACTGTCCGGGTCCGGGAAAAACCTGCCGCTCACGACCTCGTTGGCCTCCCAGGTTCTCAGTCTTCCGCTCTATCCGGAACTCGACGATCATGAAGTAGACGCCGTCATTGCCGCGGCCAAGCGGTCTCTGTGATGGCATTTTCTTGCCTGCGAAAGATAGTGAAGGCCTGACACGATGGAGCGACACGAGTACGATACAATGGCGCGCCTGGAGGACACTCATTGGTGGTATCGTAACATCAGGCGGTTGGTGTCGCGGACCCTCGACTCAGAATGTAGGGGACGCCGGCCCAGGGTCCTTGACGTGGGCTGTGGGACAGGCGGGGGAATAGCCTCGATAGCGAACCGGTTCCCCGACAGCTTGCTGGTCGGCGTGGACGTTGAGGAGATAGCCCTACGGTATTCCTCACGCCGAGGAGATGGGGTTGTTGCCTGGGCTTCAGCGCACGCCCTCCCATTTCGAGACGGTTCGTTCGATGTGGTCACGCTGATCGACCTCCTGTATATTGAAGGGCTTAAAGACCAAGTGGCAATCCATGAAGCATATCGGGTTCTGCAGCAGGGCGGTCTCCTGATCGTCAACGTCCCCGCCTTTGAATGGCTTCGGGGAGAGCATGATATGGCCGTTCGAACCCGTCATCGGTACCGGAAAGAGGAGATTGGACGGCTGCTCGCAGGCAACGGGTTCGAGGTGAAGAAACTGCTATACTGGAATACCCTCCTGCTCCCAATTGTAGGCTTCGTTCGAAATATTCTGGCGCCGGTTCGTCCGATGGCCACACCCAAATCCGACGTCAGATCGCTGCCCAAATGGTTAAATTCACTGTTAGCCGGTCTGCTGTCCATCGATATCGCGCTTGCGACGAAAATCCGCTTTCCGATAGGGACATCCGTTTTTTGCATGGCGTACAAGAAGCATGGGAATCTTGTGGATCCTACGGCTCAGAAGGCGTGTCCCAGTGGGATGGCGGCCTGCCATGAAGTTCCTCGCTCTGCCACTGTTTAACATGAGCCAGAACGCTGATTGCC